>CAZAJW010000274.1:0-4641 GCA_964485485.1 uncultured Atribacterota bacterium
TAGAAAATTTTATAGGATAAAATATTTTCAAGAGGGAGATTAAAATGAAGAAATTATTAGTAATTTTATTGATTTCAATTTTAGCTATCTTTGTTTTTGTTGGATGTGAAGGTGTAAGTACTCTACCTAATGGAAGTGAAGGAGAAGGAGAGGGTGAAGGAGAAATTGAAGAAATAAGTATGGAAATAGATGGCCTTGAAGTGATTAACGATATGTCCTATATCGCTGCTGGAAACCATAATATAACAGTAACCTTCCCTTTGCCTGTGAAGGATGCCTATGGAGTCATCACTGAATGCACTGGTGATTACAGTCGATCTAAAAATAATACTACTGTTGACCTTTTCCCTCCAGATGGTTGGGATTCAGAGGAAGGTGCTACAATTTGGAGCGGTACTGCATCATTTAATATTGGACAAAATAATTGTTGTATTTCTTTTGTAGAAATTCATTCCAGTGCATGTCTGGAGAATACTTGTATAGTGATGCCAGTTATTGTTTCGACTGACCCGGAACTTCCCTGTTAAAGGAGAGAGTATAAAAAATATAAATTAAGAAAGGCGATAGATTAAATGAAAAAGTTGTTAAGTTTTCTGGTTTTAGTTTTTTTGGTAAGTTTATTAATTGGTTGTAGTGGAGGTAATGGAGTAACACCTTCGACAGAAGCAGAAAAATTTGTTGGATTTTGGGTAAATGAAGATGAAGATACTAACAGTATAACCAAAATAGACATCACCAAGGCTGGGGATACTATATTGGTACATATGTGGGGTAAATGTCATCCGGAAGATTGCGATTGGGGTGTTTCGACAACTGACCTTTCAGACGCAACAGATGGCATTTTGAATCTTACCTGGGATTTCGATTACGCAGTAGAGACCCAGGAATTATCTGTATTATCAGATGGGCGTTTAAATGTAGTTACTTTTGTTGATTTCTTTGAAAATGACATATATGGACGTATCGATTATGAATATACAGAATATTTTATAAAAGAATCTTAAAACTAAAAAATTGTATTTTAATCCAGTGAGAAATCCCCACCTGTAAAGGTGGGGATGAATACTATTTCCTGTTTCTTCTGGTCGTTCTTTGATAGAATAAAAAATATAATATTATATAAGTCAGCCCATACTAGAAGACAAGAGGGTCTATAATTGACAGATGAGTCATTTTTTAGAGGATTGGGGGGTCAGTTCTTGAAGTATAAGTTCTTTACTCAATCAGAGGTCAAATAATAGATAGATTAGAGGAAATTAAATTCAAAAGGAGTTTATTTTGAATAAAAAAGAAGATAAGAAAAATGAAAGATTTAAATTTATAGTTTTACCAAAAAGACCTCTAGTGGAAGCGCTGAAATCCAGATGGAAATGAGAGAAAAGTGGTCAGGTCTCAACATTTGACATTATTCTTTCAAATGTCAAATGTTGAGACCTGACCACTTACACAGAGGATTTGTTTAATGAAAAGAATAATATTACTTTTAATCATTTTGTTTGTTTTATTTTTAATGGCATGTTTATCCGGCTGTTTGGGCAATGATTTCATTCCGGAACCACCTCAGGGAAATTTAACTCCTGGAAATATGGCAGTAGGTTGGTATGCTTGGCCTTGGATCTCAAGCAAAGGTTTTGATAATTTTGAGGTTTTATTAACTATAGATGTTGATCCAGGAATTCAAAGTGCCTATTACTGGGCTCACCAATTTGGGTTTAAGGATGGAGATATTGGCTATATGGGACTTCAGACCAATGGTCATATGCAAGGACAGTGGGTAGGGAAGATGGCCATCTTTTCCATCTGGAATGCTTTGGAGGCAGAACCCGGTCCCGGAGCATACTGTGAATGGTTTACCGGAGAAGGTGAAGGCTGGAGTTGTCGGAAAAAATATAACTGGGTTGAAGGATGTTCCTATAATTTACGTATAAAAGCAGAGGAAATGGATGAAATAGAGAATAGATGGTGGGGCGCCTATACTATAGATACCAGTACTAGTGAAGAGACATTTCTGGGTAAAATTAAAGTTCCGGCCTCCTGGAAGGGTTTAGATACTTCTTCAGCAGTCTGGGTGGAGTATTACGGCAAGGTGCTTGATTGTAATTCTATTCCATATGCGGAAGCTCGCTTTGAACTACCCACAGCTAATAATGGCAGCAACTCGCCAAAAAAATTAACGACTGTCATGGGGACAACCTGTCCAAATGCAAACATCAATCTTTTGGGGAAGATGGGAATTGTTTTTGAAACTAGCAGTGTATTTTAAAGAGGACATGCTTAAATTTTTGATTAAAATAATAACATAGGGAGTAATGTAGTTAATGCAGTTTCATAGAAATAAAACTCGAATTGGTTTCTATGGGGGAATAAAAAAAGAAAAATATTTTAATGTAAGAAAACAACTGGGTCAGACTTCACAAATTCATAGCGTATATGGTGATTTTGAACTGTTTCAGAAACTGCTATTTTTTAAAGGTTAACAATGGGTGAAGAAATGATTAGTTAGGAGGCCAATTATGAATAAAAAATTATTTTATTTTTCTATCTTTTTAATATTTGTGTTGTTTTTATCCAATTGTAGTACTGGAATACCTAGTGATGAAGTAAAAATAGAGAGTGTTATAAATAATTTTTGTTCAGCTATAAATACTCAGAATTGGAATAGTGCTAGAAGCTATTGTGTTTATGAATCTGAGGCGTATCTTGAGGTTGGTATAATAGAAGACCTTATCAATAGCGCATATTCTTATGGTGACATTATAACGTTTAATTATATGGTGGACATTTTAAATGTTTCTATTTCTGGAAATTATGCGCAGGCTTATGCTTATATAACGGAAACATTTTCTTGCAACGGACAGCCTTGTGAGGGACTATCTGATAGTAGTATTAGTAATTATGGTAACCTTCTTTTACAGAAAATTGGTAGTAGTTGGAAATTATATGGTGACAATTATTAATAAAAAATTATTTTTTGTTTCTATTTTTTTAACATTTGTTTTGTTTTTATCCGGTTGTACAGACATTATTCCTTTCTATGACAGTTCCCCGGAAATAAAAAGGTTTGTTGGTGACTGGGAAGCAATCAGCCCCACCCGTCTTTCTAAAGTTGGAATACATTCATTTGGCAGTAATCTTTATATCCATGTATGGCATAGTGGGAATCCTGACCATCCGGAAGATTATGATTTTGGTATGCAGAATTATCAAATAACCGATTTCTTTGGTGGATTGGTTAAATTACACTGGGATTACTTTTCCAATTCAAGTGAAGACCACACAATGGAAATACTCAGTAATGGAGTATTAAAAATTGAGATTATCAAAACATATCATGATCAAAATATTGTCTATAGCTATACGGATTATTTCTACAATCTCCAAGTAGAAGATTCCTTTGCTCCTCCAATTTACGGAATGGGGTTATATCAAGAGGATACCGGATTTGTGAACTTAGTCTATCAATTGGATAGTCCTCGAAAAATATGCCAGTATATGGATAGATATTTTAATTACAAAGTACTTGATGGACCTCATTCTCCTTACCAGACTTATTTATCTAGAGAAGGAGACTGTGGCGATCATGCAGTACTTGCTTCTAATATTGCTCATTTTCATGGGTATGATTGTAACTATATAAGTATGAAGTGGACAAATGGTCACAGCCATGCCATTATTGTTTATAATATGGGAGATCATTATACTTACTCTTCTGTCCAGCAATACTTCAACCAATCATTTGACAGTATTTTGGATTGTGTGAATCATTGCACTTCAGATTTTGGCTATGTCTTATCTGATTATGAGATATTTAATTGTGACTATTACAATTACAGAAATCTCATTAGATAAAATAAAAAATAATAATTTATTAAAAATTAATTTTAGGAGGATTTGTTATGAATAAAAAATTCTTTTCTGTGATTTTCATTTTGTTGTTTGTATTACTATTGTCCGGTTGTAGCGCTTTACCCAAAATTGCATCCTTAAGTATATCTTTTGACCCGAATCCTGTTCCCTATGACTCCACTGATGGAAAATGGCATTTTACGATAACTATCAATGAGAGTAACGGTGTAGGAGTGACAGTATCCAGCATAAGATTTGATGGTTATAATCAAAATGAAGAATTATATGATACAGATTATCACTATTACGATGATTTTATAGTTGGTTTTGAGACCGATTATGTACCAGCTTTTTCTTCAATACAAGCTGGGTTTATACATACAGGTTCAATTACTAAGTATAATATTATAACTATTAGTGGCATAGATGATAATGATAATCCTGTTGAAGCATCTGCTAGGGTAGATTATCTGCCACAGTAAGTTCTGATTTTATATATCTAAAAATATATCAAAGAAATTTTTTAAAGTGGAAAGAATAAGTTTAAGGTTTAGGTCTCAACATTTGACATTCAAATTAGAGAATACTAAATGTTGAGACCTGACATCATCATGCATAGTGGGGGTCTATAATTGAAAGTTATTTTTTTAATAATCATTCTTAAGAAAGTAACTTCAAGTTGGTGGTTAGAATGATATTTTATTTATTTTCTAAAATTGAGTTTAAAATCCCTGATCCCGTTACTCTAATTGAATGCTATTGTTACCAGAGTGATTTTTATTCCAAGTATGATGT
>CAZAJW010000275.1:0-1589 GCA_964485485.1 uncultured Atribacterota bacterium
ATGTCTTAAATTCATTGATTCAACTGTACCGGTATGAGAGTCAGTAGTAATCACATCTCCGACTGAGATTGTTCCATCAAGTAGAATAAATATACCTGATATAAAGTCCTTGACAATAGCTTGGGCGCCAAAGCCAATGGCCAACCCAAGCACCCCGGCACTGGCAATAATAGGAGTAGTGTCTATGCCAATTTTTCTCAAAATGATTGTAATTGCAATGAAATAAATAAAAAAGGTAAATATCGAGCTAAAAAAGGGAGTAAGCGTTTCCGCCCTAGAGAGTTTTTTCTTGTAATTATCAGCGCCTTTACGTGGCGTTAACAATTTTTCTATTAAATTTTTTCCTGTGTTCAGGATTATTTTAGTGATAATTAAAACCAGAACAAGGGTGATAATAATTGAAAAAAAGGTTTGTAATCGTTCGGGATTGAGTAATTGTTCCCATAGTTGTTGGAAATTAACCATTGTTTGTTCCATTGTATTCCTCCAAATTTTATTGATTTTTTAATAATCTTTCCGTCTAATAATTTTATTCTATCAGATAGAGATAGTTAATCAAGGTATATGGTATAGATGTAATTTATTAATGATTAAAATGCCAAAAAATAGTAAAATATATTTGAAAATATTTTTCCTGGTTAGATGCAGAGTACTAAATTAATAAAAAAATAGGAGAGAATTATGATGGAAGGTTGGATTCTGTATAAGCAGAAGCAAAGTGAGATAACATCTGACAAGTATGAGATGAATCGATTTCTGGAAGTAGCTCAACAAAGAGAGATAAGCTTAAAGATATTATGTCCGGAACAGTTTGATTTATTGGTCAATAGAGAAGATAACAAAAGCGTGATTGTTGATAATCATTATACAAAGCTACCACAGTTCTTATTACCCAGACAGGGAGCCAGTACTCCTTATTTTTCCCTGGCAGTTATTCGACACCTGGAAAGATTGGGTGTTCACACTTTTAATTCATCAGAGAGCATAGAAACAGTCAAGGATAAGTTGTATACTCAACAAATATTAGCTGCCAATAACTTTCCGGTTCCCCGGACTATGTTAGCAAGATATCCTTTGAATATTCAGTTAATTGAAGAAACATTAGGATTTCCTATTGTAGTTAAGACCATATCAGGGTCACAGGGAAGTGGTGTTTTTTTATGTGAAACAAAAGGTCACCTGGAAGACCTGATGCAATTAATTGATACTGCTAAAACGCAAGCTAATTTTATTATTCAGGAATTTATTCAAAATAGTAAAGGGAGAGACTTAAGGGTATTTATTGTCGGCAGCAGGGTCATTGCCTGTATGGAGAGGATTTCAAAGGATGGTAATTTTAAGGCAAATTTTTCCAGGGGAGGTGAAGTGAAATCATTTCAGGTAAATCCTGAAATTGAATGGCTAGCTACTGAGAGTGCCAGAGTATTAAATTTAGACATTGCCGGTATTGATTTATTGTTTGATGGAGAAAATTTTAAGGTATGTGAAGCCAATTCATCGCCCGGATTCAAGGGAATTGAAAGCTGCTGTGATGTTAGTATCCCTGATGCCGTCTTTGATTTTATTAAGATTAGATTGGGATTACACCA
>CAZAJW010000276.1:0-1965 GCA_964485485.1 uncultured Atribacterota bacterium
ATAATCCCGGGTTTGAAAAACTTCATTATACCTTTCCGGGATAATACCCAATCCGATCACCCCCATTTCATCAATTCCGTTATTAAGATTGGCAGAAAAACGAATTTCAGGAGAAACACCCTCTACTCCGGCTGTTTGTGTCAAAACTTCCTCTAAATCCTCATCCCATACAATCAGGTTATCTAAAGTAAGTTCTTTTCTTTCCTCCCAGTAATCAGGATGGGCAATCTGTATATCACCGGTTTCAAAATCTCTGATATTATCAAAAGACATCTCTTCCATACCATTCATAATCGATTCGGCAAACAGATAACCAAAAAAGGCAAAAGCAATAACAAAAATTGTGATTAAATTTCTTCTTTTTTGCCGGAACAGGTTTTTAAGGCCAAGCCGAATGCTAAACATTTTTATTTCCCCCTTTTATCAGAAGAAATCATTCCATCTTTTAGATTAATAAATCTTCGGGCGTTTTCCATTACCTGCGGGTCATGAGTTGAGAAAATAAAGGTAGTTCCCAGCTCCTCATTCATTTTTATCATTATTTTAATTACATCCTGGGCAGTTTCTGAATCCAAATTTGCTGTAGGTTCATCAGCCAGGACAATCTTGGGTTTCTTAACTAGTGCCCTGGCAATGGCCACTCTCTGTTTTTCACCACCTGATAATTCACCGGGTCGGCGATTCTCTTTGCCTTTCAATCCTACCTCTTTCAGTATCTTTAATACTTTTTCTTTCATATCTTTTTCTGACAGATTGTCTATTAAACGAATAGCAAATTCTACATTCTCAAAGGCAGTCAGCACAGGAATTAAATTATAACTTTGAAAAATAAAGCCGATATTATAACGCCTGGTCATCGCCAGCTCTTTTTTGGAAAGGTCACTAATTTTGCTGCCATTGAGGTGAATATCTCCTTCTGTTGGGCTATCCAAACAGCCTATCATATTCAGCAAAGTCGTCTTCCCGGACCCCGAGGGGCCAAATATAGTTGTGAATTCACCTTCTTCTACAGTTAAATCCACTCCCCTTAAAGCCGGAACTTCAATTTTCCCCTGTTTATATATTTTTTTCACTTTTTCTAATTCCAGTAAAGGCATCCCTTTTTACCTCCTATGCATATTCAATCTTTTTATCAATATATTCAATTCAAAATTTTTATTTGTTATATACTTACTGATTATTTTTTAACGACGATAGATAGATTCTACCGGGTTTTTATGTGCTGCCCAATAAGCTGGAAAAATGCTTGATAGTATAGCAACAAAAATACCCAGGAAAAAGACATAGCTAAAAGTGGAATAATTCCAAACCCCGTAAATTGTATCTAAAATGGGTACCCCATATTCAGCCCAATCTATCCAGTCCCCATAAATTGCTGTAAAATTTAAACCATTATTAACCAGCCAGCTTACTCCAAAATATCCCATTAAACATCCTGCTAATCCTCCCAGTATGCCAATACCGGTTGCCTCTATCATAAATACAAAGACAATCTCCCATTCTCTCATTCCCAGTGCCTTCATCATACCGATTTCTGATTTTCTTTCCAGTGAAGAAAGTATAATGTTATTAATAATGCCAACCATGCCGATCAACAGAACAATTGACATAATTGCTCCAATTGCCTGTTTTTCTATCTTGCTATAGTTAATGACATTTTCCGCAGATTCCTGCCAGGAATAGGCCTTTAAAGGTGAATCCTTCTTCAGCAAAGTTGCTTCTAAATTTTTAATAACTGATGCTCCCTGGCCAGATGATATTTTTACTGACAGCATAGTGAGGCTATTTTCTGCATTTAGCCGGTCCTGGGCAAGTTCCAGGGGTACAAAAACCGTACCGGTATTGACCATGGGATTAGGAGTCCTTACAATGCCACCTATTTCTACATCAATGGTATTAAAAGTATCTTCTTTGGTCCTCACTAAAAGAATAATGTAATCATTTATTTCTAAATCCATCAATTCT
>CAZAJW010000277.1:0-2236 GCA_964485485.1 uncultured Atribacterota bacterium
AATTGGAATGTAACTCCTTATATTAATGAAATAAAAAAAATCTCAAAGCTCGGTTATTTGGATATGGGTATTATGTCTGATTTACCATTAGTAAAAAAAGAATTCCCTGATACAAGAAGAGCCTTAATTTATTTTCCTGAACGTTTATTAAATGCTCCTATAGAGGAAATTGAAAGGGATATGAAAAAAGTATATCATGAACTATCTCCCTGTGATATTGTAATGGCAGATATAGAGGCAACTACACAAGATAATAGAGTAAAAGAGTTGTTAGAAATATGTAGCTTTCTTGAACATAGCAAGAATGAGAAATAGATTAAACCAAAACAATAGAGGTATTTTATTATGAGAAAATCAGGTAACAAGAAAAAATTGGAAGGTATTATACCTGCAATTGTTGTTCCTTTAGGCGAAGATGGGCAAATTGATAGTAATTCGTTGATAAAACAGGCTGATTATCTTTCTTCTGCAGGTGTGCATGGTTTCTTTATTAATGGAACAACAGGAGAAGGTCCCTGGTTGTCTATTGAAGAAAAGAAAAGAGTCTATCAAATTGTTCAACAAACAAGAAAGAAGAATCAATTTCTTTGTGCTGCTTGTATCAGACCATCTACTGAAATGGTTTTAGAAGAAATAGGGATATTTTCTGATTTGAAACCAGACTATATAGTAGCTGTTACTCCTTATTACTATAGTGTATCACAGAACGACATTTTATATCATTTTACAAGAATTGCCAAAGAAAGCCCCGTACCCGTTATTGTCTATCATATACCTCAAAATACTAATAATAATATTGAATTTTCCACAATGCTAGAGCTGGCAAAAATAGAAAATATTGCCGGAATTAAAGATAGTTCAGGTAATTTTGTTAATTTTAGCAAGGGTTGTCTTAGCAGCCAGGTGCCTTCTCATTTTTCCTGGATCCAGGGTGAAGATTATCTGGATGCTGCTTCAATGAATATTGGAGCTGATGGTATAGTAACTGGATTAGGCAATGTTTATATTGAACCGTATATCAAGATGTACCAGGCTGCTTTATCAAAAGACCTAAAAGAAGTAAGCGAAATGCAGGAGAGAATAAATTCAGTTTATGAAATAATACAAGTAACAGGTATTAAAGTCATTCCATCTATAAAAGGTGCACTTTCTTTAATTGGTAGAACTGACAAATGGATGAAAATGATTTCTAAAACACTGAGTAACGGAGAAATTGAAAGAGTAAAAAATATTTTAGAGAACATGGGATTAATATGAGAGAATTTAAAGATACCTGCAAAAATTTGGAGTTTTCCTGTTAACTCTAGTAAAATAAGTGAAAATAAAATCTTGAGAGTAGGTATATATGATACAAAATTTAAATAAATTAATTAAAAGAAAAAAATATGCCATTGGGACACATATCTATTACAGAGATTGCAGTATTACTGAATTATATGGGGATATAGGCTATGATTTTGTTTGGATAGATACAGAACATTCGACAATGGATATAAAAGAAGTACAAAGACATATTATAGCAGCTAGAGCAGGAGGAGTTATCTCTGTAGTTAGGGTAGCATGGAATGATCCGGTTTTGGTAAAGCCAATTCTTGAATTGGGTCCATCTGGTATAATTTTTCCTTTTGTAAATACTGCAAAAGAAGCCAGGAAAGCTGTTGATTCTTGTTTGTATCCTCCTAAAGGATCGCGAGGATTTGGTCCAAGAAGGGCAATAAAATATGGACTAATAAAAGAAAAAAAATATATTGATGATGTTAATAACAATTTATGGAAAGCTATACAAGTTGAACATATAGAAGCAGTGAATAATTTAGATGAAATTCTTGAAGTAGAAGAACTTGATTCGATATTAGTTGGTCCTTATGATTTATCTGGTTCAATGGGATTATTGGGTCAATTAGAACACCCGAGAGTATTAGAGTTAATGGATGAAATAGGAGAAAAGGTTTCAAAATCAGATAAAACATTTGGAGTAGCCTTAGATAATTATAATCCAAAGGTAATTAAAAAGTGGATAAACAGAGGCATTGATTGGATATGTATAGGTGCTGATTTTGCTCATATTTTGAATGGAGCCCAGAAATGCCTCAATTTAACAAATAAAATATTTCAGAAAAACCTATAATTATTTATCCCAATCCGGTTCCTCAGGTGCATTGCTGCTGTCTAATATTTCCCGCCAGGCTTCATCAGTTAATCGGTCATCCATAGGCTGCTTGAATTCATAGTAACT
>CAZAJW010000278.1:0-1558 GCA_964485485.1 uncultured Atribacterota bacterium
TAATCACCGGGAACTAACCTTTCATATTGTTCTTCCGGGAAACATGAAACTTGAACAGGCTCATCAAATTGCAACTAAACTGGAAGAAATAATAAATACTGAAATGTCAGTGGAAAGCACCATCCATATAGAAAGCGAAGAAGATATAAATACAAATTAAACAAGATTAGTAGCAATAAAATATTTTTATTTACATAACTTAAATTTTAAATTATCCTTATTAGTTGTGATAATATGCACACAACCTTTTATTTTTAAAATATATAGCATCTTTACTGTAAAGGAACATACTGAAAATTGACTATAAACCCTTTAAACCAAAACACAGAAAAAATCTCAATGATAACCGGAGAATTTTTTGAGCCGAAATTAGAAAATGAATTTTTTTCCTACATGTTAGAAGAAACTATCCAGCATTTTCGCCATAATCTGCTGTTAACGAGCTTTCTTTTTTTATTGTTTCTGATTCCGGATTACTATCTAATAACTGACCATGCAAGTTTGAATACCATTTTTCTTATTAGAATACTATTCTTTTTACTATCTGTCCTTTACTACTTCCGCATTCAGTATATGCCTCATACTCTTTATGTTTTTTCGACGGTATATGAAAACATCCTGGCGATTTTATTCTGGGGCTTACTCTTTTTTTATGAGCACCCAGATTTAGTTATTCACCAGCAAGGACTTATTGTTCTTATTCTGGCCATCTTTTTTATTATTCCAAATAGATTTTATATGAAGGTATTAATATCTACCATTACTGCAACCGGTTTTTTTCTTATTGCTTTTTATAGGACACTCTTCTCTGTATCAAGTTATTCCTGGGGCCTATTAGTATTTTCAGGATTAATCCTTGTTTTTTGTGCCATGACCACCAGAAGAATTAATAGGCTACAAAGAATTCAGTTTCAGAATGCACTGCAATTAGCCAAAATCTCTAATACCGATGCCCTAACCGGTACTAATAATCGATTAAAATATAATGAAGAATTAAAAAATGAGATCTCTCGTTCCCGCAGATATAAACTTCCACTAGCAGGAATTATGTTTGACCTGGATAATTTTAAGGAAATCAATGATAAATTTGGGCACCTGGAAGGAGATAAAGTGCTGAAAAAAGTTACTTTTCTAATCCAGAATATAATCAGAAAAAATGACCAACTTTTCCGCTGGGGTGGGGAAGAATTTATTATTTTACTTCCAAATACTGACCAGAATGCAGCTGTCCAAATGGCACAGCGAATTAAAGATTGTATAGGCAAAGCACAATTCTTCTCAACTAAATCACTTACCTGCAGCTTTGGTGTTACCTCATTAAGAGGTGATGATACGGGTGTCAGCTTTACCAATCGACTGGACCAGCTTCAATATACGGCAAAAAATAAGGGTAAAGATTGTATTGTGGATGATTTAGTAAATAAAAATTTGAGCTTATTTGAATTGGGAGAGGAAAAATACAGAATTGAAAGTATGGAATGATGCAATATTAAAAGATTAGAATGGTGTAATATTTGAAGATTTCAATCATTATTTATAATTTTCTTATGTCTTTATA
>CAZAJW010000279.1:0-2875 GCA_964485485.1 uncultured Atribacterota bacterium
TAATTCCTGTGCAATTCGTACGCCTTCATCTATGCCTGCATTAGCCATACGGTTTCTTATTCTTTCCGGGATAACAATATGGGAAAGATTTGCATCTATATAATTAACCATTTTTTTACTTCTCAATGGCATGATACCGATAATTTTGGGAATCGTGATATGTTGACTCATTTCAAGAAAATTTTCCAGTATATCAATACTAAAAATAGGCTGTGTTTGGATAAAATTGGCACCGGACGCCACTTTTTCTTCTAATCTGGCTATTTCTTTTTTGATATCTTTTGTGCCAGGATTGCCTGCTACACCAATGGAGAAATCGGTTTTATAGTCAGATGTTTTGTTATTTGAGAAGTTCCCTTCATTTAATTCCTGGATAATTTTGACCAATCCGGTTGAATCTACATCAAAAACAGCAGAAGCCTTTTCATGGTCTCCCATTTCGGGATGGTCCCCGGTAAGAGCCAGTATGTTTTTAACACCCAGGGCATATGCCCCCAGTAATTCTGCTTTTAAGGCTAACAAATTTCTGTCTCTGCAGGTAATATGAAAAATAGTTTCCAGGTCAAGCTTTTCCTGGATTATATGGGATAAAGCGATAGGGCTCATCCTTAAAGAAGCAAGTGGACAGTCAGTTATATTTATTGCGTCAGCGTTGCTTAAATAATTTTTTATATTTTCAAGCAATTTTTCAATATCCATATTAAGTGGTGGATCCAGTTCCAGGGTATAGATAAATTGTTTCTTTTCCAATTTTTCTTTTAATTTCATAACTTAACCTGTTTTTACATTTTCTCAAGGATAAATTTTTAAAATGCTATCACTTTAAATATAAAATGTCAATCATCAAAAAGTTATTAATTTAATTCAAAGTGCTGAAAGAAGAGAACGAGACATACAGAAGGCTATTGAATAAAATTATATTTTTATTATCTTTCATAATTTGGTAAAATCATTGTTTAAGTAATATTTTTTAAAAAAAATAAAAATAATAACTAATAATAAAATTATAGATGTTGTATTAATGTTTTTTATCAAATAGAATTAAATGAAAATTAGATATTGATAGGATTCAGGAGGAAATGTAATGGTAGATTTGAATAGCATATCCGAAGCCTTACAAATAGGCGATGCTGGGAAGGTAAAAGAATTGGTTAAACAGGCTTTGGAAGAAAATATTGTACCCAGGGATATATTAGAAAATGGCTTAATCAAAGGGATGGGTATTATTGGTGAAAAATTTAAAAAGAACGAGGTTTATGTTCCCGAAGTATTAATGGCTGCCCGGGCAATGCATGCCGGGATGGATGTTTTGAGACCAAAGTTAGTGGAAACCGGAGTAAAAAATATTGGAAAGGTAGCAATGGGTACGGTAAAGGGAGATTTGCATGATATAGGGAAAAACCTGGTAAAGATGATGTTAGAAGGAGCTGGATTTGAGGTTATAGATTTAGGGGTAGATGTATCTTCAGATAAATTTGTGCAAGCCGTGAAAGAACATCAGCCTAATATAGTAGGGATGTCTGCCCTTCTAACCACTACAATGATAAATATGGCTGATGTAATAAAAGCCCTGGAATCAGCTGGATTAAGGGCCCAAGTAAAGGTAATGATTGGCGGGGCACCTATAACTCAAAGCTATGCTGAACAAATTGGTGCAGACAGCTATTCTCCTGATGCTGCCTCTGCGGCGGACATGGCAAAAAGTTTTCTAATTTAGGCTTATATATTCAGGTTATTTGAAAGAAGAAAAGGAGAGCAATAATGTTAATTATTGGAGAGAAATTAAATTCTACCCGAAAAAAAGTTAGAGAGATGATTGAAAATAAGGATATTAAATCAATTCAGGATTTAGCCATAAAACAGGTAAAGGGCGGGGCAGATATTTTAGATGTAAATACTTCTGCTGCCGCTGGCAACAAAGAAGAGAATATGGAATGGTTAGTAAAAACAGTACAAAAGGTTGTCGATATCCCCTTATGTATTGATAGTCCCAATGCAGAAGAGATTGAAAGAGGATTGCAAGTTCATGATTGGAGCAAAGGCAAAGCTTTAATTAATTCCATTACCGGTGAAAAAGAAAAAATAAGCAGATTGCTACCTACAATAAAAAAATATAAATGTGCAGTAATTGCACTTACTATGGATGAAAGAGGTATTCCCGATAATTCTAAAACCCGGGTCGAGATTGCCGCTAGATTAATAAAACTATTAGTTGATATCGGAGTACCTTTCAAGGATATATTCATTGATCCCCTGGTAGTTCCTATTGGAACTAATGATAAGAATGGACTGATAACTTTGGACACTATCAGAAGCATCAGAGAAGCTTACCCTGAAGTTCGAATAGTAACCGGATTAAGCAATATATCTTTTGGCATTCCGGAGAGAAGGCTGATTAATCAAGCTTTTATGGTTTTGAGCATGGGATGTGGTATGGATGCGGCAATAATTGATTCTACAGATAAACGAATGATGGCCATTGTTAAGGCTGCTAAGACTCTTTTGGGAGAGGATAATTTTTGCGGTGAATATATCCGGGCTTACCGAGAAGGAAAATTAACTCTTGAAAATGAGTAGAAAGAATAAAAAGATTAGTTATAGGTTTTTATATCCTGCCAGGTCTTGTACTTTATGATATGATATTTAAAATCCGGCAATTAATTAAACAGCTACTGTCTATTAAAGCCAGAAAAAGTTTGACAATTTCTGGAATAAGATTTAGTATTTATGGAAATATTTTTAAATAAACCTCAATTTAGCTATAGAGAAGAGGAGCAGTTTGATGGGAAAGGTTAAAAGAACATTTCAGGAAATTAATGAGAAAATTGCTAGAAAAGAAGCAGTTGTTATGACAGCCGAGGAAGTCATTGCTTTA
>CAZAJW010000280.1:0-5217 GCA_964485485.1 uncultured Atribacterota bacterium
AAAGGTGGCCTATCAAAGTGCAGAAGAAACCAAGGATTTAGAGCCTCAAATTGGTCGGTCAAGATGGTTTAAAGAGAGAAGTATTGGTGTTATTGATCCAGGTGCCTATACAGGATATTTGATTATCAAGACAGTAGGTGACTATATATTAGAAAATAACATCAGGTAAGCGTAACCACTTTTGATATTTATATAATAAATAACTAATAAATTGATTTTGGCTAATTATTTTATTACCTGACTATTAATTGAAAAAATTTTATTTTACATAAAATATATTGGTCTTGTTAATAATTATTTAAGGAATTCTCTAAATAAAAAACAAAATAATATTTTTTTAAATAAGCTTTAAAAAGATGAGAATAATGCTATGATATTAATAGGCCAAATGAGTTATTATAAATGGTAATAAAAAATGGCCAACAAAAATCCAGGAGGTATCTGATGTGTTAAATAGGGAAGAAAATATTTCAGGGGGCGGTATTTTAGAGCTATTAAACCAAAAGGTCTTGGTAATTGATGGGGCGATGGGGACCATGCTACAGGAAAACGGTCTAGAGCCGGGAGAATGTCCGGAACTGTGGAATATCTCTCATCCGGAAATTGTCAGAAAAATTCATACAGCCTACTTGGAAGCAGGGGCTGATATTATTCTGACCAATACTTTTGGTGCAAATGGCGTAAAGCTAATGAAAATGAAACAGCAGCATCAATTAAAGGAAATAAATAAGCAAGCTGTCAATCTAGCCAGGGAGGCAGTTGATAGTTATAAAAAAAATAATCCGGTACCAGTTTTTGTAGCAGGTTCGGTGGGTCCTACCGGTGAAATTATGGAACCGCTTGGACCACTTAAGAACAGCGAGGCTTATCAGGGTTATCAAGACCAGATTAAGGAAATGGTTTCTGCCGGTGTTGATATGATTATATTAGAAACATTTTATGATCTCGCTGAAATCAAAACTGCTTTAAAGGCAGTAAAAGAAAATAGTGATTTGCCAGTTTTTGCTTCCATGAGTTTCGATGAAAGTTTAAAAACTATCTATGGAATTACCCCGGAAAAGGCAGTAGAGGAATTATTTGAGGAAGAGGCCGATGGTGTAGGGGCAAATTGTGGAAGCGGACCGGAATTACTTTATCAGGTATTAACCCGAATGAGGATAATAACGGATGCTCCTTTATTGGTTGAACCAAATGCCGGGATCCCCTATTTAGAAAATAATAAAGTTGTCTATCCTGCTTCGCCCCAGGAAATGGCCAAATATGCCGAGAAGTTTGTTCAATTAAAAGTAAATATTATCGGGGGATGTTGTGGCACAACCCCGGAACATATTAAAGCCATTGCCCAAAAAATTAAACAAACAACAGTATAAGAATAATAGAGATAATTATTTAGCATTTAATCAAGACGAGCATGATTATATATGATTGAAATTACTATAAATCCAGGCCAAAAAAAATTCACTATGCCTGTAGGAACTTTAATATTAGATGTCTTAAAACTAGAACATATAATAATTCCAACTCCCTGCGGGGGTAAAGGAAATTGTGGTAAATGTAAGGTTTTAGTTTTTCCACAAGATTCTACGCCTAATAAGAATGAGCAAAATTGGCTGACTGAAGAAGAAATTAAAAAAGGATTTCGCTTAGCTTGCCAAACTTATCTAAGCCAGGATACTACTATTACAGTACCCGCATATGCCCCGGGCAGTGAAGAGGTTCCTATCATTAATGGCAAGATAAAATTCCACTTATTAAATGATGACTTTCAACCGATTCCACCAATTAAAAAGATTTATCTAAAGCTAATGCCTCCTACTTTACAAGACCAGCGTTCCGATTGGAGCAGAATAAAAAGTGAATTAGAGAACCAATCACAGGGTAATTATCATAGATGGAAAATACCTATTGATATTCTTGCCCGAATACCCAGTCTACTTAGAGGTAATGACTTTCAGATTACCCTTGTTTTATTTAAAGATACTGTTATTTCCGTTGAAGCAGGAGATACCCGAAATGAGGTATATGGAATTGCCTTTGATATCGGAACCACCACAATTGCCGGATATTTACTTAATTTGTCAACATTTGAGGAAATAGCCATTGGAGCATCTGATAATCCGCAATGCAGATACGGTGATGACGTTATTTCTCGCATTGATTTTAGCGGGCAAGATTCCAGGGGCAAAGATAAACTTCAAAAGGAATTGATTAATACGTTAAATCAAATGATTTTTTCTTTTGCCCAGAAATCCGGGATTGACCATCAAAAAATTTACTTAGCTGTTTTGGTTGGGAATACCTGTATGCATCATTTCTTTTGGCGCTTACCAACCGAAAATTTGGCTACTTCTCCATATATACCTGTTACAACAGATAGCATATTAAAAGAATCCTTAGATTTGCCCAATTTTTGCCTCCCTTCCCATGCCAAAGTCTATACAGCGCCAAATATTTCTGCCTATGTTGGTGGTGATATTATCGCCGATATGATAGATATCTCTATCTGGCGAAAAGCAGGTGGTACCTTAATAGTCGATTTAGGTACAAACGGTGAGATTATTTTAACTGCCGGTGGCAAAATATGGGCTTGCTCAGCAGCTGCCGGACCGGCTTTTGAGGGTGCCAGAATCAATTCAGGCATGAGAGCTACTTATGGTGCAGTTGACAAAGTAAAGATAACAAAGGGGAAATTAGATTATCATGTAATCGGGCAGTGCAAGGCTATTGGCATTTGCGGCTCCGGTATTGTCGACCTAATTGCCGAATTAATAAAATTACAGATTATCCAGCCCAATGGACGGTTAATTAAAAGGGAAGAATGCCCTGATAATGTAGCCAATGCAATTAAGGAAAGAATTATTCAAGAAAAGGAATACACTCAATTTTTAATTATTCCCGGTCAAGAATCTGCATCCGCTAATCCGATTTTTCTAACCCAGAAAGATATTCGGGAAATACAATTGGCCAAGGGTGCGGTAGCTGCTGGTATTCGCATTCTTCTGGAAAAGGCTGAAATTGAACCGGAGGATATTGAAGAAATTATGCTTGCCGGTGCATTTGGAAATGTTCTTAATAAAGAGAGTGCACTCAAGATAGGCATTATTCCTTATACTTCCAATGGGAGTGTACGCTCCATTGGAAATGCTGCCGGACAAGGTGCTGAGAAACTATTATTATCAGAAGAGATGAGAGATATGGCTGATCGGCTGTCAAAGAAGGTTCAATATATTGAATTGTCTTCCCATCATGATTTTCAGAATATATTTGCTGATTCTCTATTTTTTAGAGATGTTTTATAGAAATCGGGCAAGTTAAGAATAGCAAATTATAGGGCATTAAGATATGGAAAAAAGAAAGATAATAAATCAGATAAAGATTAAAATAGCCGAGCAGGAAGTCCTGAGATACTTGGGTTATCCACAAAAATTAATTCATGGGATTAGTGCAGATATCAAGAAGATAGTCCGGGAAGAGATTGAACAGGCCTATAGTTTGTTAGAAAGCAGGGGCATATATCAATTTCTTGATATTTCTTCGGTTTCTGCAAATGGTATTATTATGATTAAACAGGGCTATAGATTTACGGTCAACAAAAAAATTATTGATTTGTTAAAAAACGCAGAATATCTTCTTTTGATGGTGGTTACTATCGGACTTGAAACAGAGAAGGCTGTAAAAGAAAAATTTCAACATGGTAACCATATAAGAGCAATGGTATTAGATGCAGCAGGAACGGTTGCTGTGAAAACTGCTGGTCAATGGCTTAATCACTTTATTGAAGAAAATAACTCACGGGAAGGCCTTAAATTTTCCCGTTATTTTGAGCCAGGTTCAGGTGATTGGGATATCCGGGAACAGAAACAAATCTTTGAAATTCTCAAACCGGAAAGGATTGGCATAACACTGAATCCTTCTTTTATGATGAATCCCGCTAAGTCTCTTTCCTGGATAAGAGGCTCAGGTCATAATTTAATTAATTCCTACCGTGATGAATTTTCCTGTCAATATTGTTTATTAACTAATTGCCCATTTCGAAAAAATTGATTCTTCCTGGAAAAAATATTTTTAAATAGATTTAATACAAATAAATTATTAAAAACTTAAAACATTCTAAAGCAGAAAGGTATAGAGGTATACTGAAAAAAGTATGCTCTAAAAAATAATATGCAAGGTAATGAACCAGATAAAAAGCAAAAAAATATTTCCCTTATAGAAATTTTTTGGACATTTTTCAGAATAGGAATGCTAACCTTAGGTGGTGGTCTGGCGATGTCACCGGTTATGAGACACGAGCTTGTAATAAAAAAGCAATGGTTAGAAGATTCTGATTTTTGTTCTATAGTAGCACTGGCGACTGTTGTTCCGGGAGCTATTGCAGTTAATATTGCTTATTTGCTGGGAAGACAACTAAGGGGGTGGAAAGGTTTGATCCTATCAGTACTAGGAGTAGTCTTGCCTTCATTTATGATTATACTTCTTATTGTAGGCTTGTTGCTCCCTTTTTTTTACAACCCCTGGGTAGTAAACTTTTTACGCGGTTGTGCAATTGCTGTTGTTGGACAATTAGCTTTTGCCAGCTTAATTTTTAGTAGAAGACTAATACGCAGGTGGTCACATCTGGTTGTATGCGCTATAGGAATTTTGATAATAGGAGTTTTTGGATTACATCCAATATTTGGTTTAGCTACAGTTAGTATGATTGGTTATTGGTTTTTCCCAGGCAAAAAGAATTAAAATTTAATAAAAGATTCCTGAGTAAATTGTATATTTGGAGATTAAAATAGTGAAATCATTGTTGAATTTATTCATAAGCTTTATGATTATAGGAATAGGTGCTTATGGAGGTGGATTAGTTACAATACCTCTGATACAACATGAGATTATTACTAAAAATAATTGGCTCTTTCTTGAAGAAATGGCAGAGATATTTGCAATTTCCCAGATGACACCAGGCCCGATAGCAATTAATGCTGCAACATTCACTGGTTTTCGTATAGCTAGTATAAGCGGTGCAACAGTAGCAACGGCAGCAGTTATATTACCTTCAATATTAATTCTTACATTATTAGTACCTATTATTAATAAATTTAGAGAAAATAGGTATTTTCGTAGATTAAGGAATAGTATGCAATTAGGTGTATTGAGTCTTATCTTTTTTGCTGTCTGGAGTTATGGTTCAGCAGTTATTAAAGGATTTCTAGATTTAGGAATTGCGAT
>CAZAJW010000281.1:0-2334 GCA_964485485.1 uncultured Atribacterota bacterium
TCTGGAAAATGATTTTTTAATGCACACATAGCTTCTCTACCAGAACAATGCAAAGGAATAATCACCTCAGGATTCCATTGTTTCAAATGATCAATTGTAAAATCGATTCTCTCTTTAGAAGCCCCTACTAAATGGAGACCACCCATGATGCCATAGCATTTATTTTTACCAGTCAACTCTTTTACTCTTTCTAGAGTATTAATTAAACCTGCATGACAGCACCCACAAATAAGGAAAAAGCTATCTTTGTTTACGTGAATTACTAGGGATAAATCATCATTAACTTCATCTTCCATCCAATTCCCATGAGATATTTTTCGGAAAAAAGGGTTAGTCTCATATTTATTGTTACGGGGCAATTCTCCCGTTGTTATCATAAAATCATTTATTTTTACTGGATCACCAGTCAAAAAACATTCTCCACCAGCTTTCTGAATATCTGCTTGCGTAAAAGGACAGGATATGCTCCTAAATCCCCCAACATAAGTTATTCTTGGGATAAATATGTCTGGATGAGCAATAATAGGAATAGGCTTGTTTCGGGTAAGTTTCTGTAATAGATCTTTTAAGCCACCGGTATGATCATAATGGCCATGGCTAAGAATGATTGAAGTAATTGATAAATTTGAAAATCCTATCCCATAAGCTTTCATATTATGTAGTAACGTTGAACCAGTCTTACCACAATCAAGTAAATATGTATCTTCTTTACTTTCTTCGGTAATTTGAATTAGAATAGAAATTCCATGTTCTGCTAAAAAAGGGCTCTCCCCTACAATATTGTTTACCAAAATACCTAAATTTACTCTTTTATTCATTTTTTAAACCATCATCTTTTCTAATAAATAAAAATTATATAGTGTTCATCTCTACCAGGCTGAACCAATTAATTTTTCAGGTAGCCAGGTAATTATCCCAGGGAATATAGCACAAAGTAATAGTGTAAACATAATAATTATTATAAATGGGATAACACCTTTTATAATATGGCTCATTGTAATACCAAGCTTTGGATCAGCAGTCCCCTTTAATACAAAAATAGACATTGCCATAGGAGGAGACTGAAAAGCCATCTGCAAATTTATACAAACCATCATTCCTGCCCATAAAGGGTTGAAACCTAATTTTACAAAGATGGGAGAAAAAATTGGTACAATTATAAATACAATCCCAATCCATTCAATAAACATTCCCAATAGGAATACAATCAACATCATCACAAAGAAAGATCCCCATCTTCCACCTGGAACAGAAATAATGAGTTCAGTTACAACCTCACCACAACCGGCACTCATAAAGACACCTACAAATGCGTAACATAATGCAGCGATAATCACCACGAATGAACTAACCCGCAAAGTTTCTATGCAGGCTATCTTGATTAAATTCCAATTAAATTTTCTATATACAATAGCCAATAAAATTGACGCCAGGCTTCCCATTGCAGCTGCCTCAGTTGGAGGAGCAATTCCAGTAAAGATAGTTCCCAGTACTGCTAAAATTAATAGCACAGGAGGCACTAGCGATTTTAATAATTTTATTAACTTTTCTCTTGAAGTTGTTTTAGCTAATATTTCAGGTGATAAAGAGGGGCCTATTTCTGGATTAAGGAAACAACGGATGGCTATATAACCCATATACAATACTGAAAGAAGTAAACCTGGGAAAAAGGCGCCCATAAACATTTGCCCAACAGAAAGTCCCGCTTCTGGCCCATAAACAACCAACATGATACTAGGCGGAATAAGTATCCCTAAAGTTCCAGAGGCTACAATTGTACCAGTAGCCAGAGATTTATCATATCCTCTTGTTACCATAGGGGTTAAAGCTATCAATGTTAGAATCGTAACTGAGGCAGCTATTACTCCCAGGCATGCAGCTAGAACTGTTCCAAAAATAACAGTTACTATAGCTAGCCCACCTCTTAGACCACCTAAAGATTCATATAAACTTTCATATAAATCTTTAGTAATTCCCGAATGCTGCAGTACAACTCCCATAAAGGTAAAAAGTGGCACTGCTAAATAAGGATAGTTCATCGATAAGTCATAAAAACGACTATAGAGAATGTGATAGGTAATTTCAGGCCCAAAGGTTATGACTCCTACAAAAAGGGCAACGCTACCGATAACAAATGCAATAGGGAAGCCAGTTAAAACTAAAAAAAATACGCCTCCTAGCATTAGAAAAGTAAGAATTTCTGTACTTAATTCAATCAATTGACTCACCCCTTACTACAAAATATAAGTCCCTTACAAACCTGGCAAATCCTTGAAGTAATAAAAGAAATATGCCTATTGCAAAAATAGTACGATAGGGTCCTGCTGGTGGATA
>CAZAJW010000282.1:0-4113 GCA_964485485.1 uncultured Atribacterota bacterium
AAGCAGCTGCAGATATCCTTCATATTATGGCAAATTATTTGGCAAAAAATGAATTAGTTGATATGAGATTACGGCAGGAAAGATATAAACAACAGGCAATAATTTCTGAAGAAATCCAAAGTATCAAAAGGAAAGAATTAGAAATTCTTGAAGAGAAGCAAAAAGATGAAAATTCATTTATCTCCATTTGTTCTCTCTACCCCTTAGAGATAGAAAGAGAATTATTACGCAGGGTCAGGTTAGGGGATAAAGAAGGAGCAAAGGAAGTATTAAATGAAATTTTAGGAAAAATATTATTTAAGAATGCTGGTCAGATAGAGTTGATTCGAGCCCGAATATTAGAATTAGCTGTTGTCCTCTCTAGAGCAGCGGTAGAGGCAAAGGCAGAGCTAGAAATGGTTTTAGGATTAAATTTTGAATATATTCAGGAAGTGGGTAAACTTAAGACAGTCGATGATTTATGTATCTGGATTGTGAAGGTATTAGATAGATTTACTGAATCTGTCTATGAAAATAGGAATATTAAAAACGTAGATATTATCAGAAAAGCCAGAGAGTTTATTCGAGCAAATTATAAGAAAAAGATAAAATTACAGGATATCAGTAAAGCAGTTTATATAAGCCCTTATTACTTAAGTCATATTTTCAAAAAAGAAACCGATTCCACCATATTAGAATATCTAACTAAAGTACGTATAGAGGAAGCAAAAAGATTGTTAGAGAACACTTCTTGGAATACTACTCGAATTGCTTTTGAAGTAGGCTATCCTGATCAAAGCTATTTTTGTAAAGTGTTTAAAAAGATAGAAGGGATAGCGCCGTATAAATATAGGATGCAATAAAAAAACAAATAAAATATTTTTGCTGAAGTAATGTTAATTTATTTTGCGTTTTATACTATTGTTTTTCATAAAAATGAGAGACTGATTCTTATGGTTTTAGTAACTTTATTATAAAAACTTGCCTTTTTAATTTTTTACATAAATCTAAATAAATAATACAATCAAACAATAAAAATTTAGGTATTTTATAAAAATATTACCTAAAATAGCAATATATTACAATATTTCTAAATATTGAAATTGTATACTTAAAAAAATAAACAAGAAATGATATATAAAAAATGCTATAAATATTAAGTTTAAAGAGGTAATATTGAAATGACTGGAAATCAGTGGGATTTATTATGTAATATTATTAATGGAAATTCTGAGAAAAAAGTAATTGGTTTTATTATGGATAGTACATGGTTACCTGGATGGTATAATATTCCCATTATCGATTATTATTCGAGCGATGAACAATGGTTTGAGGCAAATCAAAAAGCATTGGATGATTTCTCCGATGCAATATTTTTCCCCGGATTTTGGTCTGAATATGGTATGTGCACTGAACCATCTGCTTTTGGAGCTAAATGTATTTTTTCGCATAACAATTTCCCTAATGTGAAAAGTCTCCCATTTGAAAATTCTAATTTTACAAAATTGGAAAAGCCTAATCCTATTACCGATGGCTTGCTTCCCTTAATGATTAATCGATTAAAACTGATGCAAAATAGGGTGCAAAAGATTGGACATTTCTATCCTTTTGCAATTTCCCGAGGTCCATTAAATATTGCTAGCTATCTACTTGGTGCTACTGAATTTTTACTACTTTTTAAACTTGAACCGGAAAAGGCACATTATGTTTTAAAGGTAGTAACAGATTTTATATGTGAATGGCTAGAATACCAACTCAAAACATTCCCAACTATGGATGGCATTATGGTATTAGATGATATTGTAGGATTCATAGGAGAGGGAGATTTTAAAGAATTTGCCTACCCTTATCTCAAACAAATATTTACTCAATTCTCTGTCAAAGTAAGATTTTTTCATAATGATGCACAATGTATTATTTCTGCTCCCTTTTTGTATGAAATCGGTATAAATATGTTGAATTTTGGTATAGATACAGACATGAATGAAATGCGTAATCTATGTGGTCCGAATGTTGTCCTGGTAGGCAATATTCCTCCTCGGGATGTCCTTGCTGATGGAACTCCAGATGAAGTTAGAACTTCAGTTAGATCACAGCTAAGAACAATGAGAGATAAGTCACATTTCGTTATGTCTTGTGGCGGTGGTATGCCTCCTGGTGCTTCAACTGATAATATTCAAGCTTTTATAGAGGAGGTGAAATATAATAAATAATCAAGATATTCTATAAAGAGATTGGTTTTTTGTAGATTTTGTTAATAAAGTACATTTAATTTTATTGTGCATTATAAAGATATTAATTTTTTTATTAGAGAAAGAAGAAGGAGATAAAAATAAATGAAAAGAATATTTTCATTCATGCTGATTTTTTTAGTATTAGGAGTAGTACTAACAAGTTTTACATATGCTGCAGATAAAGTTTACACACTTAAAATGTCTACCCAGTTAAATGAAACAGCTCCAAATGTTATTGGATTTAAAGAATGGGCAAAAAGAGTAGAGGAAAGAACTGATGGTAAATTGCTTATTGAAGTTTATCCAAGTGCACAGCTTGGTTATGATGAGGATGTAATCGAACAAGCTATCCAGGGTGCAAATGTGGCAGTACTTACTGATGGTGGCAGAATGAGTAATTATGTAAAAGATATAGGCATAATTGGAATGCCCTATTTTACTGATAGTTATGATTATGTTTTAAAAGTTACCCAGACTGAAACATTTAAAGAATGGGAAAGAGAGCTTGCCGAAGAAAACAATATAAGAGTTCTTTCATTTAATTGGTATGACGGACCAAGACATTTTTTAACTAACAAGCCTATAACAAAACCTGCTGATCTCAATGGTTTGAGAATCAGAACTCCTGGTGCCCCAGTTTGGTCAGAATCCATCAAGGCTATGGGTGCTATTCCTGTTTCAATGGCTTGGACCGAAGTTTACCAAGCAGTACAACAGAAAGCAATTGATGGTGCCGAAGGCCAAAACACCGCTTCATATCCAGCAAGACTTTATGAAGTTATAAAATACATAGACAAGACATCCCATTTTCATCTTATTACTGCTATTATTGTTGGAGAACAATGGTTCAAAGAATTGCCTGAAGAATATCAAGAAATTCTTCTAGAGGAAACAGAGGCTGTTGGTGCTGAGAATGCACAATATGTTATCGAAGTTACGGATGAATATGAAGCAAAAATGGTTGAAGAAGGAATGGAAGTTGTAGAGGTTGATTTAGAAGCTTTTAAAGAAGCAGCAGATCAAGCTTATGATATTTTGGGTTTTAGTGAGTTAAGAGAAAGAATTTATGCAGAAATAGAATAATAATAAAATAAGAGTAGTTATTTGTTAGATGGGAAAAGTAAGAATTATTTATAATAAATTTTGTAAATTTGAGGAATTGCTGGTTCAAATATTTTTAGGAACTTTAATGGTATTAGTCTTTTTATCGGCAGTATGCCGAAGCTTAAGAGTTCCTATTAATTGGGCTGTTGACGTTTCGATGTTGTTATTTGCATGGACAGTATTTCTGGGAGCCGATGTAGCTCTCAGAAATACTGGTCTGGTAAAAGTAGATTTGATCATCAAAAAATTGTCACCAAATATACAAAAAACACTTAATATAGTATGGGGTTTTATTATAATTACATTTTTATTCTCCTTGGTGTGGTATGGCATACCGTTGTCAATAGAAAGCTCAAAAAGATTATTTTGGACATTGGGGATAAGTTATTCCTGGGCTACAGTCAGTGTCCCAGCAGGGTCTTTTCTAATGATCGTGTCAAACAGCATTAAGCTCTACAATACAGTAAAAAATAAGAATGTAGGGAAAGGGTAATTTTATGCTGACTGTACTAATAATTTTTTTATTTCTACTTGCTTTTGGTATGCCGGTGGCTTTTGCTATAGGTGTTTCTGGGGTAGTATTTTTTCTTATGACACCTGAAATACCCTTTTCAATTGTTGTCCAAAGAGTGGTAGCTTCAACTCAGTTTTTTACATTGCTTGCAATCCCCTTATTTATTTTTGCCGGTAATTTGATGAACAATACAGGGATTACTAAGAAACTTATAAAGCTTTCAGATGTTCTTACTGGACATATGTATGGTAATATAGCACAAATTAGTATTGTTCTCAGTAC
>CAZAJW010000283.1:0-5049 GCA_964485485.1 uncultured Atribacterota bacterium
TCTTTTTGAAAGCCATATTACCTTAAATAGGGATATGAAAATAAGTGAGGCAGAAAATATCAGACGACAGATTGAAGAAATACTGGAACATGATTTTCATATCTATCATCCTCATTTGCAATTGGAATTCGGTTATTGTGGAAATCAAAGAGATTGTAATTAAAAGCTGTATTGACCAATATCAATGATTTTTCTGTACTGATTATAGTAAATCAAAGTAATTTGAGTTAATATAAAAATAGCCTAATTTCTTTCTTTATGATAAAATTTTGAAATAAATTATTTTTTAGTTTTGTTACTTATGAATTTACATTTATAAGACATTATGCCTTTAAACAATAATAAAAACAGCATAATTTTCAATAAGATAAAACGTCTGTTCCTATCTTGAAATAAAATACTTAATAGTACTAACATCTAGATGAAGAATCAAGTAATGATGGAAGGTGGTGGTAATAAAGGGAAAATTGTAAGAAACCCTACTAAGGACAGACTAATCAGTTCAGTAAGGAAAGTAAAGAATGGTTTATTAGAAGTTAAGCACTATAAATGTATTAGTTAAATAGTTGAAAATAAAAAACAAATTATAAAAAGGAGAAAAAAATGAAAAGATCTATTTTTACCTTAGTAATGATTTTGTTTCTTGCTATGACTTTACAAGTCTTTGCAGATGCCCAGGAGTCTTATACTTGGAAATTGGGATATAATACAGTTGAAGAATCAGTTAGAGGGGTTGCAGCCAGTAAATTTAAAGAAATAGTGGAAGAAAGAACTGATGGCAGGATTAAAATTGAAATATATCCTGCTGAAACATTAGGTACTGCACAGGAGATGGTTGAAGCTGTGAAGGTCGGAGCACAGGACCTTCAAATGGTAGGAAATGGCACATTTAGCCCGGTTGTAGATGAATATAACCTATTTAGTGTACCTTTTATGTTTAATGATGTTGATGAAGGTTTGGCTTTTGCAGAATCTGCTGTAGCTCAAAAATGGGCCGATAAAGCCATGGAAAAAGGTTACAAGATTTTGGCAACCTATGATTTAGGTTTTAACCAAATTACCAATAATGTAAGACCTATTCGTAAACCTGAAGATTTAGAAGGGGTTTTATTAAGAGCAAACCCAGCAGATAGACTTAATATCCAGGTTTTTAAACAATTAGGCGCTTCTATTTCAACAATGGCCTTTAGTGAAATCTATATGGGGTTACAGACAGGTGTTGTTGACGGTCAATTTAACCCACTTGACGCTATTTATGAAACAAAATTCCATGAAGTCCAGGATTATCTGACTATGATTAACTTACAATGGTACACATTTATGCTGTCTATGACTGAAAAAACATGGTCCGGTCTTGATGAAGAAACACAAAACATTTTATTGGAAGCAGCCAAAGAAGCAAGTGTATTTGCTAAAGATTATACTACTCAAAAATTAGATGAGTATCTTGCTTTAGTAAAAGATGAATTCAAAGAAATAACCTTTATTACAGCAGAAGAGAAAGTTGCTTTTGTAGAAAAACTTCAGCCGGTCTATGAAGAACTTCGTGAAAAATATGAAGATTTTGGAACAATGGAAAAATGGTTAGAAGAATATAGAAAATAATTATGGAGAGATATTATTCCATATAAATCGTGTTTCAACATAAACAATGAAGAGTAAAGACTTGTTAAAAATAAGTCTTTACTCTTCATTGATAAATGATTGTAAAATGAAAATAATTATTCCATCATAATGAATTATTTTTAAAGGTGGGTGAGATACTTATGAACTCAAAAGAGCATATTAAAAGAAAGTACCTGGACTCTTTATCTCACAAAATTGATCTTATTTCTGCTGGTTTAATGTTAATATTGGTATCAGTAGTATTGATTGAAGTTGCTGCAAGATATTTCTTCAACAGCCCTTTTACTTTTACATACGATTTGACAAGCCTATTATTTCCCTGGATTGTATTCCTGTCCCTTATATCTGTTACTTATCATAAAGAACATATAGGAATAGTTTTATTTGTCAGCAAATTATCTCTTAAATCCAAAAGAGTAGTTGCAATTGTTAATGAATTTTTAACAATGTTTTTTATTTTGTTCATGTTTATTGGAGCAATTCAATTATCAATCGCAGTATCCAATCAGATGATTGGAAATTTATATATGTCAAAGACATTTTATTATTTGTCATTAGTGGTTTCTCTTGCATTTATTCTATTTTTAAAAATAAATGAGATTATTGCTATTTTAAGAGGGAAAGCGGATTTAAAAATTGCTGTTCCCACTACAGAGACAGAGCAAATAGTAGAAATTCAAAAAAAAGAGTTTATCCATACTGAAAAGGAAGGAGATGACAATTAATGATTTGGGTAATGATTTTTCTATTTTTCTTTTTTATGATTATTGGTCTTCCTGTTGCCTTCAGTATGGGTACCTCAGCTTTATTATATATCTTATCTGAAGGTATTCCTATATCTATGGTAGCCCAAAAGTTCTTTACCAATACACAGTCTTTTCCTTTTTTAGCTGTTCCATTTTTTATTTTATCTGGAAACCTTATGGTCCAATCTGGTGTTGCTAATAAGATTATTAAATTTGCCAATAGTGTTATTGGAAGGTTACCAGGTGCACTTGGCTGTGTCTCTGTAGTAGTTAGTATGATTATGGCCGGAGTTTCCGGTTCATCAGTCGCTGATGCTGCTTCTACCGGAAGTATCCTTATTCCAGAAATGGTAAAACAGAAATACACTAAATCATTTTCAGCTGCAATTAACGCAACAACATCCGTGGTTGGAATTATTATTCCTCCCAGTAGCACGATGATTATTATTGCCTGGATTACTAATTTATCGGTATTGAAAATGTTTTTAGCTGGGGCAATTCCAGGTATAATCCTTGGCTTATCATATTTAGTGATTACAGTTATAATTTCAATTAAGAAGAAATTTCCCAGGGAAGAATCTTTTAGCTGGAAAGGGTTTTGGGAAGCCTTTAAAGAATGTGCCTGGGTGGTTGTATTTCCTTTTTTATTATTAATCGCAATTGTTTTTGGTATTGCAACAGTTACTGAAATAGCGGCAGTAGCTTCCCTTTATTCTCTGGCTATCGGTTTGTTTGTATATAGATCCTTGGATTTTAATGGTTTAAAACAAGCACTTATTGATTCTACCAGATCGACAACAGCGGTAATGGCCTTAGTGTGTTCTGCTAATGTTTTTAGCTGGGTACTAATTAGAGAGAATATACCGCAATTAATTTCTAGAGCGGTTTTGTCATTAGACGTTTCAAATACTGTAATATTGTTAGTTATGATACTTATCTTATCCGTAGCAGGAATGTTTATTGATCTAGTTGCTAATCTATTTATCTTCATCCCAATATTTTTCCCAATTATTACAGAAATGGGCATGGATCCCATTCATTTTTCCATTATATTATTAATGACCTTAGCATTAGGATTATTCACTCCACCAGTTGGAGCTACTTTGTTTATTTCTTGTAACATAGCAAAGATTGGGCTTGAGGAAGTTTTTCAGGACTTAGTTCCTTATTTTATTATTGGAGTTCTGGTGGTTTTTTTAGTGGCTTATGTACCAGAAGTAAGTCTGTGGTTGCCTAATTTAGTTACTGGTAGATAAAAGGTTTTTTCATAGCTAGGATAGTTATGGAGATCAATAAGTAATATCTTCGAACATGAATTTAATACCATAATTATAAAAATCGTATAAAGGAGACCTGAATGACTGCTTTTTCTTTTAAAGGTGTAGCTGATTATAATGAAATATCAAAGTTGTTAGCTGATTTAGTTAGTATTGATAGTGTAAATCCAGGTTATCCTGGTTGTCGGAACGGCGAGAAAGAAATTTCTGAGTATGTTTATAACTATTGCAAAAAAATAGGGATTGATTGTATTTTAGATGAAGTATTGCCTGGTCGTTCTAATGTTGTTTGTTTTATTAATGGAAAAGACAGAAGGGGATTATGTCTTGAATCTCACATGGATACAGTTTCCATTAAACACATGGATATAGATCCGTTAAATCCTATTATTAAGGATGGAAGAATGTATGGTAGAGGAAGTTCGGATGATAAGGGGTCTCTCGCTGCCATGATGATTGCTATTAAAAATATATTAAAGCATAATATTAAACCTTCTACAGATTTATATTTTGTAGCATCTGTCGATGAAGAATACCAACATAGGGGAGTTGACCATTTTTTAAAGAAAGGGATCAAACTACAAGGAGCCGTTGTAGGTGAACCGACACAGTTAGATATTGTAACTGCCTGCAAGGGAGTAGTGAGATGGAAAATAACAAGTATTGGAAAAGCCGGACATAGTTCAAGACCAGACAAAGGGCACAATGCGATATATGATATGGTTGATTTTATTGAAATAATGAAAAACGAACTTATAGCGAGTTTGCAAAATAAAAAACACCCTTTATTAGGAAGTCCCAGCCTGAGTGTTGGATGTATTAATGGGGGAAGTGCGGTAAATATTATACCGGATCAGTGTACAATCGAAGTAGATAGAAGATTATTGCCGGGAGAAACAAGCGAGACCGCAAAAAATGAAATTCTGGATCTCATTGCTCAGCTTAAGAAAGATGGAGAAATAGATATAAATGTTTCAGAGCCGACTACCTATGCTATGCCAGTGGATACTGATAATCACCAGATCATTGTAAAAACTGCTATATCAAGTTGTACTAAAATTATTGGGAGTTCGGCAATAAAAGGGGTGGACTTTGGTTGCGATGCATCATCTTTCACAGAAACAGGGATACCATCAATTGTATTTGGCCCTGGAAGCATTTTACAGGCACATACGAAGGATGAATTTATATGTTTGGAAGAAGTGTGCAAAGCATCCGAAATTTATAGCCAAATTTGTATCGATTTTTAATTATTAAGTATACAGAAATAAAAAAACTTAGATTATAAAGAGTAAGTATAAATAATTCAGAATAGAAATTAAGGAGAATATTACTATGCCAATTAATTTACGGAGTGATACCCAGACTATGCCTACTGAAGAGATGCTGGAAGCAATGCG
>CAZAJW010000284.1:0-4757 GCA_964485485.1 uncultured Atribacterota bacterium
ATAAGTAATTTATTCTTAACGAACTGCCGTATACCGAACGGTATGTACGGTGGTGGGAGAGGACGGTAGATGAAATAATCATCTACCTCCTACTCGATTGTTCTTAAATAAAGATATAACGCTATCATATTAATTTTCAGCGAATCATGTTTACTTATAAGAATTCAATCTTTTAAAAATCATTTCATCCCATAAGCAAGAATTTTGGGAAAGAAATTCATGGCTTGCATTGCATTTTACATATTGAGCTGAAATAAGATATTAAATATTATATTTCAGTTAATATTTTTTAAAATACCTAGTGTTTTTTCATCTTTGTAATGGTTAAATAAAATAATTTTGCCATAAAAAGATTAAGATAAGTAAGATGACATTTTTTACCTGAAGTCCAAAATTGGAAGTTATATTACTTAAGAAATATCATAGCTAAAGTATAAATAAAAAATCGAAAGAAAAAATGGTAAAAAGGAACAAATCGATATATTTCCTTTAAATTTCTTAAAGTCGCCCGCTATACAGGTGTGATATTTACTGGGAAGAAAAACAGCAGAAATAATCTAATATGTAGAGATGGGATTTAAAAATAGAAGAAAAACCTTTTTTAACAAATAAAATATTTCGCTGGTATACTGGTATATAAGAACTAACAATAAATATTAAATGATAGATAATTCTAACTAATATAAATATTTTTTGTGGAAATAATAAAACAAATACAGTTGTAAAATAGAAAATATATGATTTAGTTTTTAGCTGTGAATAACTTGTGAATAAAAAGATAAAAAAGTTATTTATTACACCAGGGTTAATCTATAAAAAATATAACTTGAAATACAAATAAAGGAAAGCTAGCAGAATCCCATATATATAAGACTTACAGAGATAAGAGAAAATATATTTTAATTGAAAGAATACTTATTTAAAATTCTTAAGGATTTTTTTACAATGGATATAAAAAATAATTGTGGAAAAGCTGTGGAAGACAAAAAATATTCTACTATAAAAGAGAATAATTTTAGGAAAGATATTCTAGTTGGTTCACTAGCGATGGGTATCAATCTAACAGCTGAAAACATCGATGATTTAATTGTATATTTAAAAACAATACAGGAATATCAGAGAAAAATAAATATTACTTCTACCAGAGACTCCTATGAAATTATTTATAAACATTTTCTGGATTCATTTTCGTGTGTACAATTAGTTAATCGGGAAAGAAAAAATTTTCCTAAGAAGCAAAAGATAATTGATGTCGGAAGTGGAGCAGGGCTCCCCGGGATTCCTATTAAGATTCTTTTATCAGAGACAAAAATGACTTTATTAGAGGCGAGAAAAAATAAAAAAGAATTTCTGGATATAGCAGTAAGCCGGTTGGGATTAAAAAATACCTTTGTGCTTCAAAATAGAGCTGAAAACTTAGGAAAAACGAAAGAACATAGGGAAAAGTATCATATTGTCTTATCAAGAGCAGTAGCCTCGCTTGGGATATTAGCTGAATATTGCCTTCCTCTATGCAAAATAGGAGGAATAGTGATTGCATTTAAAGGTAGTTCCTATTGGGAGGAAGTAAATATGAATCAAAAAGTGGTAGAAAAGTTAGGTGGATCATTAGAGAGTATCAATTTAATAAAAAACTTTAACTCTGTACATGTTCGTTCTATTCTTGTTATTCGAAAAATAGAACTAACGCCGGAGAATTTTCCCAGGAGAAATGGTATCCCCCAGAAAAGACCTTTGTGTTTTTAGTTAAATTTTGATAATATAAAATTACTTTCTATAAATTTAGCTAAACTTATTAAATCATACCAAAATATTAAATTTTAAATACCCATTTATAGAAAGAAAAATTTTTTATAAACAATAATAAATATTAAAAACGAAGCCCTGCCCATTTTAAAATGTTCCACGTGGAACATATAGGTTTAAAATATGAAGAGGAATTATCAATAATGAGTAAAATTATGTCTATCAGCAATCAAAAAGGTGGTGTCGGTAAAACAACTACCGCTATTAATTTAAGTGCTTTTTTAGCAATAAAGAAAAAGAAAGTCCTTCTGATCGATATTGACCCACAGGGAAATGCCAGTAGTGGAATAGGGGTAGAGCGTTCCAAGATTGAAAAAAATATTTATGATTGCCTTATAAACCAAATTCCTATTCAAGATGTTATGGTGCCAAGCCAGATTGGGAATTTAGACGTATTGCCTTCTACATTGCAATTAGCAGGAGCAGAAGTAGAATTGGTAAACTATATCTCTCGAGAAAACCGACTAAAGCAATTAATACGCCCAATAAAGGAAAAATATGATTATATTATTATAGATACCCCACCTTCTTTGGGTTTGCTAACCTTGAATGCCCTTAATGCGGCTGATTCTGTTATTATTCCTGTACAATGTGAGTATTATGCATTGGAAGGGATCGGTCAATTATTAAATACAATTACTCTGGTTAAAGAAAATTTAAATCCAAATTTATCCATTGAAGGTATTTTATTAACAATGTATGATCAGCGAAATAATTTGTCCAAGGAAGTAGTGGAAGAGATTAATAAACATTTCCAGGGTAGTATATTCAAATCTATTATCCCTCGAAATGTTCGCTTAAGCGAGGCTCCTAGTTATGGTCAGCCTATAGCAATTTACGAGGTAAAATCCAAGGGAGCTAAGGCTTATCAGGAATTAGCACAGGAGGTGATTTCACATGGCTAAGAAAGGATTAGGGAAAGGACTTGAGTCACTTATACCCATCTCTAATATAAAAGACCGCTCCTATGTTACCGAGGTAGAGGTTGATAGGCTAATGCCCAATCTTTATCAACCGCGGCAAGATTTTGACCAGGAAAAAATGGATGAGTTAAAAAAATCTATCAAGACACACGGAATTATTCAACCAATTATTGTTCGAGAGTCAACCGAAGGATATGAGATTGTAGCCGGAGAAAGAAGATTAAAGGCAGCAAAAGAAATTGGTATGAAAAAAGTCCCGGTAATTATCAGGCAGTTTAATAATCTAAAAACATTCGAAATAGCACTGGTGGAAAATATTCAAAGGGAAGACCTCAATCCAATCGATCAGGCTTTTGCTTTTAAGAGATTGGTTGATGAATTTAAATTAACACATCAAGAGTTAGCTGAAATGACCGGGAAAAGCAGAACCTTTATTAGTAACAGCGTTCGCCTGCTGAACTTGGATGATTGGGTTAAAGAAAATGTTGCGTCTGGAAAAATTAGCCTTGGTCACGCAAAGGTTTTATTAGGGTTAGACGATAAACAGTTACAACAGGAGTTTGGGGAAAAAATCATAGAACAGGGTTTATCAGTAAGAGAATTGGAAAGAGCTGTAAACAGGTGGATGAAAAAGAATAAAAAGGTTTCTATCCAAAGGAAAGCAGTACAAAATTTCCCTGACCTGGAAAAAGAGTTAATTGATAGACTAGGTACCAAAGTAAAGATAATCTTCAATGGAAAACGAGGTAATCTGGCTATCGAGTTTTATAGTAAAGAGGATTTAAATCGTATTTCCAGCCTTTTATTAGAAAAGCATTAATTAAAGATTTCTATTTTGTTTGAAATTAGGACAAGAAGTCCGATAAAATTAAATTAGAGAGGTTTGTTATGAAGGAAAAACTTTTTAATAATATGATTTTTATGCTTTTTATAATTCTGTTATTGATTTTTTCTTTAAAATGCTTTTTAATTGCTTTCCGTGTGATTGAACAAGGATTTTTAGTTAAAATAATTAATTATAATCTCAATTTAATATATTCAAGTTTTAATAATCAAATATTACTTGCCTTGATAGGATTTTTGATACTTGCTATTAGCTTTTATCTAATATGGGTAAAACAAAAAATGAGTCAGCAGATACCTTCTGTAAAAATTACTACCGATGATGGTGAAATAAAAATTTCTACTACTTCGCTTGGACAGATAATATTAAATATTTTACATGGTATAGAAGGGGTTAAAGAAATTAGACCGGATATACAGGTTCAGAAAGATGGGGGTATTCGAGCGATTTTACAACTCATTGTTTCAACGAACTGCAATATACCGGAGACTGCCCATTCTATTCAACAGAAATTAAAAGAAGAATTACCCAAGATTAGTGGAGTTGAAGCAAAGGAAGTCAAAATAAATGTAAATAAAATTGATTACCAGGGAGATCAAGAAAGTTCAAAATAGAGGAGGAGGTTTAATATTTATGACAGATAATGAAAAGAATGAAAAAAAGTCAGGATTAGAAAATCAGGACACAGAACTGGGAAATATATCGGTTTCTAAGGATGTTGTTGCCATTATAGTGGCTATGGAGGCAACTAAGGTGAAAGGTGTAGTAGGTTTAACGGCAGGGAGAAAGGGCATGTCAGCCCCTCTGTTGGATAAAAATAACCTGACTAAGGGAATTGAAGTATCAATGAACCAGAAAGAAGTTGCTATCTCTATTTCTCTAGTGGCAGATTACTCGGTTGGCATTTATCAGACTGCCAGGGAAACTCAGAGAAATGTCAAAAAAGCTATCGAAACAATGGCAGGATTAAAGGTTTCAAAGGTAGATATTAATGTCCTGGATGTTAAATTTAAAGAAGAGATAGAAAAAAAGGAAAAAAATGAGCTTAAGAAAGAGACAAAAGAGGGGAAAGAAAAAGCAAAAGAAACTAATACAGATAAAAAGACCTAATTAGTTATTTTGAGAATCTTAAAAATTTAATGAAGCCAACAGGAATAAAATCGTAAAAAATATTTCCACAAAAA
>CAZAJW010000285.1:0-5478 GCA_964485485.1 uncultured Atribacterota bacterium
AATTTGATCGGGAATTTGGCGGGTTTGGTAGGGCACCGAAATTTCCTTCCCCACATCAGCTTTTATTCCTTTTGAGATATTGGTATCGGACTGGGGATAAACAGGCACTCGAGATGGTGGAGGTGACCCTGCAGTCCATGCAGAAGGGAGGTATTTTTGATCAGTTGGGGTTTGGGTTTCATCGCTATGCTACAGATGCAGCCTGGATAGTCCCCCATTTTGAGAAAATGCTCTATGACCAGGCTTTACTAGTCATAGCCTATCTGGAAGCCTTCCAGGCTACTGGTAAGGATATTTATCAGGAAACGGCAAGAAATATTTTGGATTATGTGTTGCGGGATATGACCTCCCAAGAGGGCGGATTTTATTCAGCCGAGGATGCCGACAGCGAAGGGGAAGAAGGAAAATTTTATCTCTGGACTGAAGAAGAGCTAAAACAAGTTTTAAAGAAAGATCAGCTGGAATTTGTCCAACAATATTTCCATATCAAACCGGAAGGTAATCTGGCTGCAAGGGGACATGCCGAGGAAATATTTGGGAAGCAAAATATTTTTTATCAAGATGATTTTAAAAAAGCTGTGATGGATAATTCAAAAGAAGAAACAAAAACCGAAAAAGAAAAATGGAATAGAATTCGGGAAAAGCTATACAAAGCCCGCACAAAGCGCGTATATCCTGAAAAAGACACCAAGATTTTGACTGATTGGAATGGATTAATGATTGCGGCACTGGCAAAAGCCGGACGCATTTTAGCAGAAGATATATATATACAGGCAGCGAAAAAAGCAACAAATTTTATCTTTTCAAATTTAGCATTCAATCAGAATCAACTATTCCATCGATACCTGGAAGGAGATACAGGCATTGCAGGATATCTTGATGATTATGCTTTTCTCATCTGGGGACTACTGGAATTATATGAGAGTACTTTTTCCGCCAAATATTTGCAAAAAGCCCTAGATTTAAACCAAGTTATGATGTCAAATTTCTGGGATGAAAAAAACGGAGGTTTTTATTTTACTTCTAAACAGGCTGAGCCAGAATTGGTTCGTCAAAAAGAAGTCCACGATGGTGCTATTCCATCAGGTAATTCTGCTGCCTTCTATAATTTGCTTCGATTAGCCCATCTGACCGGTAATGAACAGCTCAGCCATAAGGCAGATGAGCTACTCAAAGCCTTTTCTCCCGTGATTGAGCAAAATTCACCTGCTTATACTTTTTTTCTCATTGGTGTTGACTTTATGATTGGCCCTACTTATGAAGTGATTATTATTGGTAATCCGGATAAAAATGCTACCAAAGAAATGTTGCGTGCTTTACATCAAAAATATCTACCGAGAAAGGTGGTTATTTTTCGTTCTGCAAAAAACAAAGTTCAGGAAATTGATAGAATGATAAGTTTCACTTTTCCTTCGGAAAAAATCACTGAAAAAGCCACTGCTTATATCTGCAAGGATTATGTTTGTATGACACCCACCAGTAATTTACAGAAAATACTGGGGTTATTAGAACACAGATAAAGATTATTACAATTATAAACATCTCAGAGGATAATATTTTGCCACCTGTAAATTAGCCTAGATTTATTTATAAATTTATCATTTGTCATTATTTGTCATTAAATGTTACTTATTATCTTTAATTCCTTCTTAACTCTTTGAAGAAACAAAAGGGGCAGCTATATGAAATCTCTTAGCAGATCAATTTAATTCCTCCTAAAGTGTAAACACAAATCGAAATTAGTACACTTTTTTAAAAAAATGTGTATAATAGGAAAAGTTTTTATTTTGTTTTAAGCTATCGGCTTAAGAGGGATATAGGAATCAATTAGCTAAAAATGTTTCTCTGGAAGCCGAGATAGAGCGGAGTTTAATTATATAGTTTGAGAGGAGCAATTCGGGAGAAACATGGCTAAGATACTTATTACAGGTGCCAGAATGTGGTATGCCTACAATTGTATAAATATACTTCATAGAGATGGTCATGAATTATATGTAGCTGATAGTTCAAGATTAAGTATGGGCCTATATAGTAAGTATATACAGAAGAGGTTTATTTACCCGGATATAAGTGAAAAATCAGAAGAGTTTATAGAAAAAATATTAACTATTATTGAAGAGAATAAAATTGAATATTTGTTGCCTGTATTTGAAGAAACCCATGTGTTTTCATATTACAAAAATAAGCTTGAGGGCAAAGTTAAGGTTATTCTTCCGGAATTCGAAATAATTTGGAAGTTACATGATAAATATTTTCTTTTTAAGCTTGCCAAAGAATTAAACATTCCAACTCCGGTAACTTATAAGATAAATGAATACAAATCCTCAACACTTCGTTTTCCTTTCGTTATCAAACCAAGGAGAGAAAGAGGGGCAATCGGAATAAAAGTAATCAAAAATATTGAAGAATTTGACAGTTATAAAAAACACCATCATTTAGAAGACTACATAGTACAGGAATATATAAGCCAGGAACAATATTGTACAACAGGTTTGGTAAAAAATGGTAAACTTGTTTCTAATACAATTTATCATAATCTTGAAGAGTATCCCTATAAAGGTGGATTTGGAGTCGTAAGAGAATCACTGGAGATAAGAATAATCAATGAGTATATTAAAAAAATAGTTGGAAAAACGAAATATTCAGGTTTTATCTGTGTAGACTTTTTAAAAGACCCTGTAACTGAAACATACAAAATAACAGATATCAACCCGAGAATGAGCCCGGGATTAATGGTTGCTTATTCAGAAGGAATAAATTTACCCGGAATATATCTTGATTTGATAGATAATAAAAAAATGAATGCCCTTTTTTCAAAAGGCGGAAAAGGAACATACACAAGTGTTTTAAGAATGGGATGGCTTTTACAAATTATCTTTTCCGGAAAATTTAAAATGTTAAGAGGCTTTTTAAAAAGAAGAAAAAATAAAATTGAGGATGTTTGGAATTACAAAGATCCAAAAACTTTCTTTGTTTTTGCTTTATATCTTTTATTATCTTCAACAATTGGTATAAAATTAGCCGGTTCACAACAAAGTTACTATTTTAAAAGAGCATTATTCAATTATAAAAAATTTTTAAAAGGTACAGCAGGTTGGGCTGAATGATTATAAGAGATGCAACTGAAAATGACAATCTTAAAATGCTTGATATCCAAAAAAATGCTGCTCAGATTGGAGAATTCGAAATAACCCTGATAAAAAATGATTTTAGGAGTAAATCCAATTTTTTCAGTGACGGCTTTTACCTTATAGCAGAAGACGAAAAAACTTCTGATATTATAGGTTTTTTAGGAGTGGCCATAGATCATTTTAAAGTGAAAGGTAAAATATATAAAGGGGCTTACTTATATGATTTGAGAACAAATCCAAAATATAGAGGGAAAGTAGCAAGATGGTTGAAAAGTATAATTGAAGAAGCTATAGCCAGGTTGAGCAAGTTAGATATAGATTTCTATTTTGCTTCTGTAAAAACAGATAACCAACCGTCTATAAAACTGCTAAAACACTTTGACTCAATTCCCCTATACAGCTACAAATCATACTCAATGCCTGTTTTTAATAAGAAGATTTCCAGAGAAGCCATAATAGAAAAAGATTTTGATATAAATGAATTAGAGAATTTCTACAGCGAGAGAAACGATAAAATTGACTTTTTACCCCTAGATCTAAAAAATAACTTTCTAAAAATAGTAAAAAATGAAAATAGATTAATAAAATTCAGTTATAAATCTGCTCAAATAATTGGTTGGGATACAAAAGATATAGCAGATATCGGAATCATCAATATGTCTAAGAGGCATAGAGTTCTTCAAAAAACATTATACTTTGCTTCAAAATTAATCCCTTTTATAAATGCTCCCTTACTAAACAAAAATATGAAAAGTTTTCATATAATAAAATATGAATATAAAGAAGAAAGTGACTTCAAAGTATTACTAAAATCACTTACTGGCTATTGTTATAAAAACAGCTTTCATTTAATAAGTATCTTTATACCAGGAAATCTACCTTTTAATGAAAAAATATTAGGTGTATTAAAGTTCAGAATAGATTTCACTATAGTTGCAAAATTAAATACAAAGGTAGATTTTTCAAACCTCAAAAACTTAATATGGCTTCCAAGATTATAAGAAAGTCCGTTGGGGACCTATCTGTATTAATTATTTTGATTGGTTAAAAAGCAGAGCGCATAGTATATTCATAATCAGTCTTTAAATTACTATTATTTAAGAAACCAAACCTACATAGTCACGCCACCATCTGCCGAGAGAATTGTCCCCTCACAAATTTCCGAAGTAACCAAATATAGGATACCTTCGGCAACTTCTCTGGGTTCAGCAATCCGGCCTAAAGGCTGCATGTTAGTAAAGTGTTTTCTTGCCGCCTCGGGGTCATCGAATTTGGATATTCTTTGTCTAAAGGAAGGGCTATCGACTACTCCCGGGCAAATACAATTGACTCGTACACCAGACTTTGCATAATCCATAGCCAGGGCTCTGGTCATGGACAAAATGGCTCCTTTGGAAGCAGTATAGGCAAGTCTATCCTTGCTTCCTTTTAGTGCCAGACATGATGAGTTGTTGACAATACATCCCCTTGTTTTGATAAGATGAGGTAAGGCAAATTTAGACATAAGAAAAACACTCCGAACATTAACCCTCATGGTTTTATCCCAATCTTCTAGGGAAGTATTTTCAGCATTTCCGGGAATGACAATTCCTGCATTATTAAACAAAATATCAATTTTATAGTATTTGTTAATTGCTTCATTAATAATCTTTTCTGCTGTTTCCGCAATAGAAATATCCCCCTGGTAAGCAGCAGCTTCTCCCCCGTTCTTTTTTATTTCCTCAACGACATTGATGACTGAGTCAGAAATATCATTACAGAGAATTTTAGTCCCCTGTTCAGCAAAAAGTCTAGCGGTTTCTTTACCGATTCCAGCTCCTGCACCGGTAATAATAGCTACTTTGTCTTTCAATTGCATCTTTACTCCTCCTTACTAGTTCATTAAATCTAAATAATTGAAATCAATAAAATTATCATTATTTTATTAACTATCGTTAGAGTTAGTTCCTGGTTCTATTTATTTATCATTCCTGAAATTGTCAAATATAGTATTTTTTTATCGAACCTATCCCGGAAAGTTTTGGCATCATAAAAAGTAAGCTTAATCATAAATTGTAGAGTATGCTGTTTTTAAAAATAATAATCGAAAAATAAAAAATAAGCAATAAATGATAGAATTAATGTTAGTCAATATGGCATAATTATTAAATAGACAAAAATAGAAGATCTTGATGATTATGCTGATTATTGGGAGGTAGAGAGAAGAAAGCAAGCTCATGAAGAATACCAACAGGACTAAAGAGATTAGAATATTAAAAACGATTTTATGGCTGTATATTATTCTGGCTATTCTTCTTGCAGGATTAAATTATGGTTATGCAACCCGAAGCGATTCTTCCATCGCAGA
>CAZAJW010000286.1:0-3885 GCA_964485485.1 uncultured Atribacterota bacterium
CACTCTACAATTAGATATAATATTATGGGATTTAGTTCAGAACTAGCAAACAGGCAGGAAATGTATGAAATGAAAAAATTACTGCATAATTCCATTGAAGAAGGTGCAATTGGTTTGAGTACAGGTCTGGCCTATTCTCCGGGTATTTTTTCGGATACAGAGGAATTGATTGAATTGGGCTCTGTGTTGTCCGATTATAGTGCAATCTATGCTTCTCATATTAGAAGTGATACAGCTGAATTTCTGGATGCAGTGAAAGAAGTAGTAGAGATTGCTGAAAAGAATAACATTCCTGGACAGATACATCATGTGAAGGTTCGAAAGAGACACTCTTCCCAAGCAGTGATTGATGAATTTTTTAATATTATTTATAGTGCTCGGGATAGAGGAGTAGATATTATGATGGAAATCTATCCCTATAATGCAAGCTGGTTAGGCCTTGATGCTTTAATGTTACCTGCGTGGGCCAGAGAGGGTGGAATTGAAAAGACAATACAAAGATTACAAGATAAATCGTTGATTTCAAAAATGAAAAAAGAAACTTGCGAATTAAGAAATTGGAACAATGAAGAAGAAATTATTGAAGACAGTAAAGGTATCATCGTGGTTGCAATTCCTGCTTATGAAAAATTTGTGGGCAAAACATTGTTTGAAATAAGTGAAATTATGGGATATAGTCCCTTTGAAACTGCAATTGAATTAATTAGATTAAGCAGGTTAGAAGCATCAGTTGTATATGTTAGTCTGAGAGAGGAAGACTTGGTTCAATTTCTAAAGAGTCCATTTACTATGATTGGTTCGGATTCTGTACCAACTAAGGCAGGGTGGAGTGCACATCCCAGGAATAACGGTACCTTCCCTCGGATATTAGCTAAATATGTTAGGGAGGAAAGGATTCTGAGTTTAGAAGAAGCAATCCATAAGATGACAGATATGAGCGCTAAAAGGTTTAGATTTAATGATCGAGGTTTACTCAAAGAGGGATACAAGGCAGATATTGTAATATTTGATGAAAATAAAGTTAAAGATACTGCAACATACACAGAGCCATTTAATAAACCAGAAGGTATTGAATATGTGATAGTTAATGGTTGTATCTCTATTGAAAATGGGGAATTTACCGAAAATGTTAAGGGAGAAGTTTTAAAAAGAAAATAATCTTAATATTCTTCCCAATTTAATTACCAAGAAATTATTTTTTAGCCTTTTCAACTACTTTTTCTGCTAGTATCAAGGTAGGATCGATAATAGGGATATCGATGTCGCCATTTTTGAGTATTATTGGGATTTCAGTACAGCCGGCAATAATACCTTGAGCGACTTTTTTAATCTGATTTTCTGCAATCTTAATCATTTGCTTTCTTGAGTTCCGCAATTCTTTTTCTGCCTTAACTTGAAAAATAATTTCCATGATTTTATTTTGTTCTGCTTCTGTGGGAAGCATTGTTTTAATATCTGTTGCATCGAGTAAAGTTTAATATAATATTGTTTTATGAGTTCCTTTAGTAGCAAAAGGCTTATTCTTTGAATATTTGGGAAAGCTCTGTGGAATAAATATCAATTATAGATAAATTGATTATTGAATTTGATGGAAAAAGACTATTGATAGATAGCACATTTATTAAATTTTTGATTTTTTTCAAAATAACATAGGACATAAAAGATTATTTTAGTGGTAAAATAAAATAATTCGCTTTTTGTAAAGTGTGAAAACAAAAAGGAATATTTTCAAATAATTTTAAAGAGAGAAAAAAATAGCAATTATATAAAAGGTAACTTTTATGCAAAAAAATTTAATCAAAAATATATATATTTACGATGGAACTGGAACAAGACCTTTCTTGTCAGATTTATTAATTGAAGATGCTAAAATAAAAAAGATACAAAAGGGAATTAAAATTGATGCAGATGAAGAAATCGATGGAAAAGGAATGGCCTTATCTCCCGGTTTTATCAATGTGCATAGTCACTCAGATTTAATTGCCTTGACAGACAAAAAAATGGAGCATGTCATTAGACAAGGTATTACCACTGAACTAGTGGGACAAGATGGTTCTTCCGTTGCTCCTGTTACAGATGAGATTGTGGATGAATTAGCGGATAATATGGCACCTCTTGCAGGAGTTGTAGGTAGAGATTATTGGTGGAGGAGCATGGGCGACTATTTGAATGAAGTAAAAAAAGTAAATCCTCCTGTGAAGATAGAGAGCTTAATTGGGCATGGAACTGTTCGCATGTGTGTCATGGGTAATGAAAATCGTAAACCTACTTCTGATGAATTAAATAGAATGAAAGAAATTGTAAGAAAAAGCATGGACGAAGGAGCAAAGGGTCTTTCATTGGGATTAATATACCCACCAGGTAGTTATGCTGATACTGAAGAACTAATTGAGATTTGTAAAGTCATTGCAGAATATGATGGAATTATGATGGTCCATATAAGAAACGAACAAGATAAAATTCTTGAATCTTTAGAAGAAATGATTCGAATAGCCGAAGAAAGCAAAGTTAGAATACATATTTCACACCTTAAGGCCTTGGGCCCTAAGAATTGGGGAAAAGTCAGAGAAGCACTTAATAAGGTTGAGGAATTGAATAAAAAAGGAATGGAAATGAATTTTGGCCAATACCCTTATGAAGCAGCTTGCACAGGATTAAAGGTTATCGTGCCCACATGGGCCTATGAGGGGGGAGAGAATGCTTTTCAAGAACGTCTTAGAAAGGAAGAGATTTATCAAAAAATATTAGAAGGAGTTAACAACAATATTAAAGCAAGAGGCGGAGCTGACAAGATATTAATTGCCACTGTCAAAACCAAAGAGAATAGTTGGATGTCCGGAAAAGATCTGAAGTATATTGCAGAGAAGTTAGAACTATCTCCCGGAGAAGCTGCATTGGAACTTTTAAAAAAGGAAGGACCTTCAGTTCTTGCTGTATATTTTGCCATTAGCCTGGATGATGTTGCTTATATTATGAAGAGTCCTTTGCAGACAATCTGTACTGATGGAATTGTCGGGAGCCACCCTCACCCAAGAACATACGGTTCTTTCCCCCGCGTACTGAGAAAGTACGTAAGAGAGTTAAAAATAATGAACTTGGAAGAAGCAATTCGAAAGATGACCTTAGAACCGGCAAGAAGATTACGTTTATGGGATAGAGGACTCCTTCGGGAAGGAATGTGTGCTGATTTGGTCTTATTTAATCCGGAAACAGTTTCAGATAAAAATAGCTACCTTGAGCCTAAAATATATCCGGAAGGAATTCATGCAGTATGGGTAAACGGAGATTTGAAATTTAAGCAAATATTATAATCAAACCTATCTCATCACAAGTAAACATAGCACCCTCAAAGCGAGCGGCTTTAAGAACTTCTAAAAGAGGTTTGATTTTTTTCTTGTTTACTTTTAGGTATGCTCTTTTTTCTTTCAATTTTGTTTAACTATAAAATTTCTAACTTATAACTTCCTACTTTAGAGTTCAGGTAAAAAAATTTCATATAGCTTTACCCCATTCTTTTCCATAGCTAAATAAATTATAAGGGTATTTAATTGATACACTAAAAGGCATATCAGTTTTTAGGTAGGAAATAAGGATAACGGATAAATTTTAATCTTACTAAGCCGATGAATGAAATTAAAGAAAGAATAAATAGAATTGAAAGAGCAATTAATGTATTATAATAAATAATCTCAATTAGATCTGTTGATTTTTAAAAATATATTTATAATATGGAGGAGTTATGAAGATAGTAAGATATCAAAAGAATAATAAAATATTTTATGGTGTATTAAAAGATAACAAGATTAGCCCTATTGAAGGGGAGTTATTTGGTGATTTTGAAATAGGTTCTAGTATTATAAATAGAAATGATGTAAAATTGCTTGC
>CAZAJW010000287.1:0-3346 GCA_964485485.1 uncultured Atribacterota bacterium
TGTAAAAAATAAAAATGTACCGTATGAAAAAGTCTATCAAGCATGGGTATTAGATGTTCGATACGGAAATGAATATATGGAATATATGCATAAGAAATTCAGGATAACCTATAAATAGGTCTGTATCCAAACAGTTCTTACCTTGTTTGCCTGGACTGGTTATTCATGCTTTTCGGAGCCGCTTTACATTCCTCTTTATCTATGCCCATATCAGTCCAGTGTTGTTGAAAGACTATTCATATCTAAAAAAGTATAATCCGCACCTTTTTAACTAAAAGGAAATGGTATCCTAAAATCTTTAGTTTCTCTCGAAAGCAGCCCATTATCTGATCCTCTGAAATCCAAAAAGCCCATAGATATTTTGTTTAATTTAACCAATCATCGTTTTCGTTGACCTAAGATTTAAATATATATATACCTAAAAAATATTATCGGCATTTTTTTAGAAAATGAAGCTATTCTCGGATAGGCTCATTAGAGGTTGGTATAGACATAAAGATGCTGCAAAGCATTAGTACCGAGCACCCTTTGTTAGGCCTGATAATTTGGAAGAGTCAACAGTCCTTGAGGTAACTTCCCTTCCAATGATTGAAAAAATGATTAACAACATTTCATCCATTTCCGAAGAACTTCAACTTATCCGTAAGACTTTAGAAGGGAATGGAAAGATTATGCTGCGTGTGGGAATCTCTGGAGAGCCTGATGGCAAAAAATCTGTGAAAAAAATCCTTCTTGATCCTGAGGCATTTCCAAAAAGCTCGGTGTTTAAGCCGACCTATCTTTCCATAAGTTACTGTTTTTCCTAATCCAAAAACATAAACTATTAGGATTCAATTGTATTCAAATCAGCAGGATATTTTAGATAATAATGGGAATTTTGCCAACTTTTCTTAAGGGCTTTGTTAAATTTGTAGCTGGCGTAGAAATTATTAAGGTTCTTTAGGTTATATAATGATTTTATTATTCGGTATTGGTATACAGGGAAAGAGTATATGCGATTTTTTATGTAGTTATCGCCTGTATATATTGTTTCTGCCTTACCAACTTGTGGCTGATGTACCATATAAGATAAGCGGTATTTGTCCCAATCTTGAGGAAAGTCTTGATAAACTAAACGATCTTCCTTTTGCAGTTGTTCCATCAATATTGTTCCAGGTAAGGGGGTAAGGATACTAATCTGGATAATGTCGATGTTAGAGCGAACCAAATACTCAGCTAGTTCTCTATAGTATTTGGGGGATTCATAATCGTTACCAATAATAAATGCACCAAACACTCCAATGCCGTATTTGTGAAAAGTGCCTACCACTTTATTATAATTCTTCACCCCAATCTTCAGATTCACCCCCTTTTTCATTTCCTTTAAACTTCTGGAGTTTATGGTTTCAAAACCAATAAAAACAAACATACATCCAGCCTGAGCTGCCAGACTAACTACTTGCTCATCATCAGCTACATTGATAGAGGCCTGCATCCACCACTTCTTGGATAGTCCTTGCTGAATCATACCCTTAAACAATTCCATAGCCCTGCTTTTACTCTCTGAACTGTATCCAATTAGATTATCATCCACAAAGGCTATATTTTTACCTTTTAATTCTTTCAGTTCATCCAGCACATCCTCGGCTCTGCGCTGGCGATACTCCTTACCCAGGTATCTGGAGACTGAGCAAAAATAGCAATTAAATGGGCAGCCGCGAGAGGTTTGGACAGAGTGCCAGAGATAGTTTGGATGCAGCAAATTGCGTCGGGGCTTAACAGTAAATCGATTCAAATCGAGCCTGGGGCCTATATATTTGGGCGATAGACAATTATTTTCAAAATCATTAATTACCTGTTTCCAGACACCCTCAACCTCCCCTATAACCACCGTATCCGCATACTGCATAGCCTCATCAGGGAGCATAGAAACATGAATCCCTCCCATAATAACCTTTATCTTCTGCTTTTGGTAGATACGAGCAATTTCATAGGCCCTATTAATGCTACTGGTAAAGGCGGTAATACCAATTAGGTCTGCTTCTTCAAACTCAAATTTTTCAAAATTCTCATCGATTATTTTAACCTCCCAGTTGGAGGGAGTTACTGCACCCACATAGGCCAACCCTAAAGGTGAGAATGTTGAAAATTTACTCAAAAGATAACCACTACTTCGGCCAACCGGGTTGATTAATAGAAGTTTTTTCATGTGTTTTGAATGCACCTAATAGTAGCTAAAATAAACAAACCGGATCTATTACATGAGGACATGTTCTATGGAGAAAAATCCCTGTCTTTTGAAGGAGAATCAGTGTATAATATAATGGTCCTATGGGGTAAGTTTGTGTATTATCTCCTCAGGTATTGTTTTTTTGAATTATTAAAATCTTATTTGCCTATTTCAAGGGGCTCAGTTTTTTAGCCGATGATCCTCGGTAGTGAAAACTTTTATTGACAATAATTATTATCATTTGTTTATATTACCTAAAGAAAGTTTCTTGCGTCTTTACTCTTTACCCTGAAAACATAAGTGTTTCCTGATTGGTAAGGATTCACCAGTGGTGTCAGAGTATATGGAGAAGGGATCTTATATGTCAAGTGAAAATCATTATAAACAAGGCATTCGGAGTATTCTCGATAGTATTAATTACCTGAAGGCCTGGAAAAGATGATGAGCGATAAAGTTATTTTCTTTCATCTTATCAGCATGTAATAATAGTATTAGATCAACGTAAACTTTTTAAATGATTATCATATGTCCTCTGATAATGCCTCCCATAATAAGGTAAAAACAGACGATCCTCTCTATAACAGTCGGCTTATAAAAAATTATATAGAATATTGTAAAGAGGTGCATCCTGAAGTAGATATTAATTCTCTTTTAAGCTATGCGGATATAACCAGCTATGAACTGGAGGATCAGGGTTACTGGTTAACCCAACAACAGGTTGACCGATTTCATGAAATCCTTGTTGAAAAGACAGGGGACCCTGATATATCCAGAAAAGCTGGACGCTTTTCTGTTTCCTCCAAAGCCTCCGGTGTCGTAAGACAATACGCACTAGGATTCATGTCCCCGGCAGCTGTCTATTGGGTAGCAGAAACCCTTGGTTCCCGCCTGACCAGAGCTTCTATTTACAAGAGTAAAAAACTGGGATCCGATAGGATTGAGATTTCGGCCACCCCAAAACCTGGTGTGTCTGAGAAGCCCTATCAATGCGATAACCGAATGGGGTATCTTGAGGCCATGTCAAAGTTGTTCACCAACAAGTTTGCAAAGATTGAACATCCAGCTTGCATACACAGGGGTGATGACTGCTGCCGTTACATAATCACCTGGGAAAAGACGCCCTCCCTTATCTGGAAA
>CAZAJW010000288.1:0-5176 GCA_964485485.1 uncultured Atribacterota bacterium
ATGGTTAAATAAACGGATTGGGAAGTAATTTATTCGCCTTTTTTATTTTAATTTCATTATGGAGGTTTGTCATTATAACATCCATCTCTGGTGAAAACTCTATCATTACTTGTCTACAGGCACCACAAGGAGAACAAGGCTCTATAGTGTCACAAACAATAGCAATCGCTTTAAATTTTTGATATCCAGCAGAAATTGCCTTAAAAATTGCAACTCGCTCAGCACAAATACTTAATCCAAAAGATGCATTTTCTATATTGCATCCGGTAAATATAATCCCGTCATCTGTCATTACAGCTGAACCAACTGCAAATTTGGAATAAGGAATGTAAGCTTTCAATCTTGCCTCTTTTGCTTTTTCGATTAATTCACTAAAATATTTTTTCAAAATTTACCCTTTATAATTATCATTTAAACCACACTTCTGTATCTGGTGATAAAAGGTGAATCCAGGTATTTCCATGATTATACAGTATTGGTGAACCTTCTTCATCTAAGAATAATGTTTTTTTGTCTTTATTTTTTTTAATCCATTTTACAAGTTGGTAGTTCCCTTTATTAAATATTTTCGCAATTCCTTCTCCTATTAGTTCTACGTTAATTCTTCCTTTATCATCATCTTCTATTTTTTCAACCGATGTGTATTGAATTATAATGTTAGAAACATTAATGTGTTCACCACTTCCTTGGTCAACATGTGGCTTTTGGTTAATATAACGATAATACTTTTCTTGATCGTCGTGATATTCATAACTAATCATATAATTTGAATTATATTTAATAGTGATTTTAGTGATATGATTACTGTTGCTCGAATTTAACTTTGTAACATTTAACAAATTATGATTATACTGAATATCATTGCCGGTATCAGTATAATCTTTTATCTCTTGGGCTATTTTAGCTGTGCTGGTAAACAGGTTAATCCAGCCTCCAATTTTTTCATTACGCCAATAAGAAGATGGATGCTGCATCTGATCAATGTCCAATATATTTGGATTTTTCAAATTTTGCCCACCACAATGGGCAAAAACTGCCGACCATTCAGCACAAATTCGAGAAAAATAATAGCGACTGCTTCTAACTGGACCCACAATTGTATCGGAATTTCCCAAAAACAAAGCCATTATTCTGGTAAAGGGGAATTCTACTTCAATTTCATAAACAATATCAGCTTTACTTACACCAGTTTGAATAATTCTTTCAGCAGGAGAGTTACCAATCATCACTGCAATTGGTTTTTCATTTAAAATATTATCTTTGGAAGAAACAATTTTATTGGTATATAAAGTCAATATTATTAATATTATAAAAAACATCAAAGATATTCTTATGGAATAAGTATTATTGCGCAACATAGCTCTAACTTTTTATTTATATAAAAATATAATAATTATTTAATTTAATCATTTATAAATAAGTGTATCGCGGGGATATCTTATTAAATAATAATTATAGTATCCCCGCGATATTTATTATCTTAGACAGAAATATTTATATTGGTTCTTAAAATTTTTATAAAAGATGTACTAAAATAAATCTTAAATTTACTAAGTCACTACTTTGTTTGGTTGTTTTTTCTTTTGTCTCGTATTCTGCATAAATAAGACAGCAATCAAAATAATTATCCCCGGTATGTCTGTCAGGATATTTGGCGTTAATAACAAAAAAGCACTAAGGATTAAGAGAATTCGCTCAATTGGTTTTGTTGTTGTTAACAAATAACCTCCCGCTGCAGATCCTAAAGCTAATACTCCAGCCAGAGAAGTAATGATTAAGATAATTGTATGAAACCAGGTACCGCTTAATCCCAATAATCCCGGATCTAGTGCAAATATATAGGGAATCATGAATCCCCCTACAGCTAATCGTAACGCATTTAAACCAGTCTTCATGGTATTACCACCTGCTATACCGGCACCGGCATAGGCTGCAACTGCCACAGGGGGTGTCACATCTGCAATAACACCAAAGTATAGAATAAACAAGTGTGCTGCCAGAGGAAGAACGCCCAGCTGTACTAAAGCCGGAGCAGCCATAATGGATAAAATAATATATTTAGCAGTAGTAGGTAGTCCCATTCCCAATAAAATAGAAGCAATCATGGTAAAAAATAAAGTAAATATCAAAATTCCACCACCCAGTGCTACAAGACCGCTGGCTACCTTCAGTCCCAACCCGGTTAAGGTAACTACACCTACCACTATACCTGCACAGGCACAGGCTGCGGCAACACCCAGGGCACCTCTGGCTCCATCCTCAAATGCTGCTAATAGATCCTTAAAATTGAGTCTAGTATTTTTTTTCACCATACTAATAACTACACTCATAATGATAGCCCAAAATGCGGCAAATAGTGGAGTATAGCTTCTTACCAATAAATATACTAATCCGATAATTGGTATAATAAGATGTCCTTTTTCAGCTAATACTTCTTTTAGTTTTGGCAATTTTTCCTTAGGCAAACCTTTCAGTCCGTGTTTACAGGCTTCTAAATGAACCATGGTCATTACTGCAATATAGTAAATAACCGCAGGAATAACCGCAGCAGCTGCAATCTTGATATAAGGTATTTCTAAAAATTCTGACATAACAAAGGCAGCGGCACCCATCACCGGCGGAAGAATTTGCCCTCCTGTAGAAGCAGCAGCTTCTACAGCACCGGCAAAATCCTTTTTATAGCCGATACTCTTCATTAAGGGAATAGTAAAGCTACCGGTTGTTACGGTGTTGGCAACAGAACTTCCATTAATTGAACCCATAAAGCCACTGGCAATAACAGCAACCTTTGCCGGGCCACCGGTTGTATGACCGGCTAAAGCCATTGACATATCAATAAAAAATTTACCCATGCCGGTTTTATTTAAGACTGCACCAAATAGGATAAATAAAAATACAAAAGATGATGAAACACCAAGTGGAATTCCAAAAATACCTTCAGTACCCATATATATATGTTCAATAATTCTTTCCAAAGAATAACCACGATGAGCGAAAAAACCTGGCATATAAGGACCAAAATAAGAATAAATTAAAAAAACAACTACCACAATCGGTAACTCTGGTCCAATTGCTCTTCTTGTTGCTTCTAAGACTAATAAAATACAGATCCCACCCAAAATTAGATCAAACCTTGTTGGTAATCCGGAACGCAAAACAAGTTCGTTATAATATATAATCAAATATAGAGAAACAAAAGCACCGAATCCGGCTAAAATGAAATCATAGACTGGAACTTTAGTTTTATCACTTCCGATTCCCTTTTTTGTGGTGGGGTAAAGAAGAAAAATCAGTGCCAGGGTAAAAGCTAAATGCAATGCCCTTTGCTTTAAAGCAAGCCATAAACCAAAACCACCGGTATAAAAATGAAAAATGGACATGCTTATGGCAATAATAGAAATAATGATAGCAATTATACCCAAAGGCCTTCTTACATTCGATTCAGTATCATATTGTTCTAATAATTTTTGAACATCGATTTTACCTTCTTCTTTGGCTTGTTTTTGAAGGCTTTCTACAGGTTTTTTATCTTTTTCTTGATTATTATCCATAAAACTTACCCCCTTATTTATAATTAAAAAAATTATTAAGTAAATAATCAAATAAATTCATCCGAGTAACAGTAATTGTCGCGACATTATCACCAATTTTTTTTGATAAATTGATATCCTTATTTTTATAAATAAAATGGTTTTCTCTAATCTTACCGATTCGATAATATAAAGGCGATGATATTTCTCGAGACATATTTTTAATTTTAAACTTACCATCTTCATTTACAAAGAACTCATCTTCAAAAGCAGCATAAGGTAAGCCTGCACCATGATCACAAAAATGAGTCTCCGTTAGGATTAATTGACCCTCTTTGCTAATCTCAAAGAATTCCCATACCGGCGTTTGTGCAACTGAATGGGTATACTTTAAAGTAAATGGTTTTCCCGGAGTTACTATTTCTTGAAAAATTACTTTACCATCCGGATAAATCCGAATAGTAAGCAATTGAAGGGAAAAGAAATTTAAAAATAATAAAAGAACGATGATAAATATTAGCGAAAAAGTTGTATATTTTTTCTTCATTTTCATTAAAGAGCATCTAATACATTTAAATTATTGTATATATATCCATTTCTATTAATACCTATTTAAAGAAAAATCAGGGTACTATAAAAGTACCCTGATTTTTCTTTACCGTTTTAATTTTCTATTCTACAAGCCCAACTTCTTTATAGTATAGTTCCGCACCTGCGTGTAGAGGAATTCCTATACCATCAAGTGCAGTCTCTGGTGTAATGTCTTTTCCTTTGGCATGTGTCTGTGCTAATATATCAGTATTTTCCCATAATGCCTTGGTCATTTTGTAAACCAGCGTGGGATCTAATTGAGAATCACAGATCCAAAGTGCCGGGGTAGCAAGTGCTACCACTGGTTCTTCCACACCTTTGTACATACCCGATGGGATTTCGGTAATTCCATAATAGGGTATTTCTTCCACTAATTTTTGAGCAACTTCCAAGTCTACGGGAATAAGTACAATATCTCTAACAGTGGCGATATTAATAACACTGGAAGTAGGATACCCAGCAGTTGTAAACCCAGCATCAATCTGACCGTCAATCAAGCGGTCTGCCACTTCATTAAAATCAATATAGTCAATGTCCATGTCATCAAAGGAAAGTCCATGAGCATTACAAATTACTTCTGCATCAGCGGCAGTTCCGCTGTTTGGAGCACCTACACCCACACTCTTGCCCTTTAAGTCAGCAATTGTTTTGACTCCGGATTCCTTGGTAGCAATAATATGAATTGTTTCCGGATAGAGAGATGCAATTCCTCTTAGATTTTCAATAGGCTCAGTGTCATCCAAAAGACCTGTAGCACTGTAAGCCCAGTAAGTTGTATTGGCCTGGGAAAAAGCTGTTTCAATCTGGTGACGTCCGATCAAATTACAATTGGCAATTGAAGCATTTCCGGTTTGGGCTGTAACAATCAAATCATCTATCTGATTGGAAAGCATTTGTGCTAAGGCACCACCTAACGGATAATAGGTTCCGCCAGTTCCGCCGGTTGCAATTGCAAGAAATTGTCTTTGGGCAACACCGTTTAAGTTGAATGTTAAAATCAAAGTAACAATTATTAAAATCATGAATAGTTTTCTCATAAAATAACCTCCTTAAAA
>CAZAJW010000289.1:0-2019 GCA_964485485.1 uncultured Atribacterota bacterium
CTAACAAAATCCTCTATTGGAAAAGTTACTGGTCCTACATAGATTCTGCTAATTTACTTCAGTAAATATTGCACCCGAATAGCGGGTAACTTTAAGAGCTTCTAAAAGAGCTTTAACTCTTTGCTAACTTTTGGCTCTTTTTCTTTCGATTCATTATTTAACCTTTAGCTATAATATTTCTAAGAAATAGCCTTCTAACTTTTGACTTCAGGTGAAAAATTGTCATCTAGCTACTCTTAATCTTTTTATGGTAAAACCATTTTATTTAACCAATACCACCTTCTAAGAAGGTGTTTTTTTATGGTTAAATAAAATATTTTTCTTTTCTAAATACATCAGAATAGATTTGAATATTAATCGTCCATCATCAGAACCAAGACAATTCTCAATAGATCGCTCGGGATGAGGCATCAGGCCAAACACATTTCTTTCTTTGTTACAAATCCCGGCAATATTGGCTAGAGACCCATTGGGGTTTGCCTGTTTAGTAATATTTCCATCGACATCACAGTATTTTAATATTATCTGGTTGTTTTTTTCCAGTCCGTTTATTGTTTCTTTATCAGCGTAATAACAGCCTTCCCCGTGAGCAATTGGTATTTGTAGTACCTGCTTCTTTTTACACATCCCTGTAAAGGGCGTATCTATATTCTCTACTCTGACTGTTTGTTGTTTGCAGATAAAATGCAGGCATTCATTTCTGATTAAAGTTCCGGGCAAAAGTCCTGCTTCAGTTAAAACCTGAAACCCATTGCAAATACCTATTACCAATCTGCCTTTTTCAGCAAAATCAATCACTGCAGTCATAACGGGGGAATAGCGAGCAATGGCACCGACTCTCAAATAATCACCATAAGTAAACCCGCCGGGCAGGAAAATACAATCAAAGCCATCAAGGCTTTGCTGTTTATGCCATACCCACTCAACAGGCACTTGCATAATATCGTTGAGAGCATAATAACAGTCTAAATCACAATTTGAACCGGGAAATTGTACAACTCCAAATTTCATTTATTGTTCCTCAATCTCATATTTAAAATCTTCGATGACTGGATTGGAGAGGAGCCTTTTACACATATCCCGGACCTGTGTTTCAATTTCTTCCCTTGAATTACCCTTTACTTGCAGTTCAATCAGTTTACCTACCTTAACTTCTTTTACATTTGAAAATCCCAAGGAGAGCAACGCCTGGTGCGTCGCCTTTCCCTGAGCATCCAGAACGCCTTTCTTTAACTTCACATCTATTCTTACAGACCACATATTAATAGCTTCTTCATTTATCAATGAATGTCTCCTAATTTTATATTTTTTCTCTTTATCACACTTTAATAAACTGTTGAATTTCTTCTAGAATATCCCGAAGAGGAGGAATACCTATAAACCATTCTCTGCCGGTAATCTCATTGGTAAAAGCACAATATACTTGAGATATTAATAATTTTAATCTGGGGGGTAAGGATTTAGGTTTTAATTTGACAAACTTTTTCCAATTGGTAATATTTTTCTTCTTTGCATTGACAATTTCCTGATACCAATCGCTATTCCGGTAATAAAGACGAGCAATTTCTTTGCTGACTGGTATCCCCAGATAGGTAAAACGACATTCATCCAGTGTGCCCAATACATCCACTAAAACAACATGCTGGTTTTGATCAAGGGCAAATTCAAATTTTCCGTCTTCATTTTTTAAACCTACTTCTTGTGCCTCTTGACTAATCATCTGATTGATTCTCAGGGTAATTGCATTTATTTCTCCTATTTTTTGATCAGATAATTGAGATATCTGCTGGGCTTCTTGCCAGCTGAGATAGCGATCACTTGCCTCTAGTTTGGTCGATACATCCAAATAAGGACGGCTTAATTCAATTCCATCCTCAGGCATCTTTTTTAAGCCCAAATCTTTAAGCCTTAGTTCCCCTTCCTGCAAGCGTTTGAAAACACTGGACCCTACCGGAAGCGAATTACGATAAATAATCTCTAAAGGTATTAAATAATTTCCCTTTTCCTGCTGATATATTT
>CAZAJW010000290.1:0-9205 GCA_964485485.1 uncultured Atribacterota bacterium
GCTACTTTTTAGCTCTTTTTTCTGTTTTTTATTTATACTTTAACTATAATATTTCAGCAATACAACTTCCAACTTTGGACTTCAGGTAAAAAATTGTCAGCTAGCTTATTTTAATCTTTTTATGGTAAAACCATTTTATTTAACCATAAAAAACTACCTTCTAAGAAGGTGGTAATGGTTAAATAAATTAAAATATTAATCCTGTTGCTACCAACAAAATTGCTAACCCGAAAAATATAAAGGTCATTAAAAGTTTCATTTTTCCAAAATTCTTTTTGGAAAACTCTGTCCACTGCTGAGAACTTGTACCCCAATAAGTAAATAAAAAGACCATTATTAATGGTATAACAAACATTAAATTATATACCAGCAAGTATAAGAGTGCGTTTGTTCTTAATTCCGGAACATTGCTAATAAAAATAAGTGTTGGTAAATAAATCTGACCCGTACAGGCTAGTTCTAAAATTGAAACTAAAAAACCAGTAGCTGCTGCCATTATAATGAAATTCCGAGTCTTGACATTTTTTCTGATTGTAGAGTGAATCATTTTCTTCATACGTTCCGGTAACTGCAGAGTAGCTTCACAGGGCTGACCGGTTTTTTTGAATTTTAGATAATCAGATAAGCTTATGAAAGCTAAAATGGCACTAAGCACTGCCATAGCAAAAACAAATGTTTTTCTCACTATTGGCAGGATAGATAGAGAAGTAACAATTTTAAGAGCCCCAGTACCTATTAAAAAATAAGTTAAAAAAACTGCCAGCGTAAACATTGCTCCAACCCATAATAACTCTTTCCCTTTTCGGTTAATCAGTGTCAGATATGAAATAAAGAAGATAATAGTAGCAAAAGCGCAGGGATTGATGCCATCAATCAAACCACTGATTGCGATAGCACCAATGCCGAAAGATTGGAAACGCTCAACTAAACGGTTTTGCACCGAAGACTGGTCTTCCTCTGCCTTTTCCCAGGGTGGAGGTAATTCTTGTCCTTTAACTTCTTCGATAGTTTTGACAATATTGTCATAGGTTATTTGGTCTCTCAGGAAATATTCTTCTCCAATATAAACAAGCGGGACCAGTAGCCGGTCATACTCCGGAACCTGGTACGATTCTCCCAATTGTTCTGCCAGGGCAACTCCCTCAGGGGAAGAGATATCAAATTTTTTTATTTCAATTTCCGGATACTCAAAAGTAAGCTGATTTAGTAATTGTTCTGCTCTTTCACAGTCGTGACAGCCTGGTTCAAAAAAATCAGCAATATAGATGGGTTTCTGCTGATTTTCCTGGCAATTAGCAGTAATATCAATAAATATGAAATTAATGAGTAATAAAGATAATATAAACAAGTAAATAAATATTTTTGAGAAGTTTTTTTGTTTCAAAAAACCATCACTAACAAGACTCTTCATTTCCGTCTCCTGCCTTCTATTTATTATCTATCTATAAAAGTAAATTAGCCTTCTTCTCTTATTTATCGCAACATTTTATGTTGCTTTTAACTAATTCCTGATAGTCAGCTAATATATCATGAACCCAGCAATCATCACTACCGGCACTTTCTCTAAAAGTTAACGCCATAATATAACTTATCTCTTTTAAAGTGGCCCCGACTTCCAATGCAGCTTTAAAATGTTTTTTAACACAAGGGGCTGAACGGTTTTTAATAGATAAAGCAAGACAAATGAACTGATAGGTTTTCTCATCTATCGTCCGTTTCTCTTGATAGATACTATCGATTTCATCCAGTTTCCCGGAAAATTCCGGAAAATATTTTGCCAATAAACGCATGCCATACCTCCATATAATATTTATTAATTAACTTATATTAAGATGTAGATGATGAAATCGCTTTCTTGATCTCGTCCACAGAAAGTACCTTCCCCGGACTAATTACTTCACCCTCAATAACCAAAGCAGGTGTCATCATCACACCGTATTCCGTAATTTTATCCAGGTCTTCTACTTTAACAATTTCAGCTTCTATATCTAACTCCTCAATTGCCTGTTGGGCATTCTGAGTCATTTTCTTGCATTTCGAACATCCCATTCCCAAAATTTCAATCTTCATAATTTTCTTCTCCTTTTTTATTTCCTAAATAATATTCCCATATATCATTCCACTGATAGTTGCCATTATAACCACCAGGGCAACATAAACTGCTGTTTTTTTTGTACCAATTACGCTTTGGATTACCAGCATGTTCGGCAAACTCAATGCCGGTCCGGCAAGTAACAATGCCAATGCCGGCCCTTGACCCATACCCGAACCAATCAAACCCTGCAATATAGGTATCTCCGTTAAGGTGGCAAAATACATAAAAGCCCCTATAATAGAAGCAAAAAAATTGGAACTGAATGTATTACCACCTACTAGGTAAGCCACAAATCGGGAAGGAATTAATCCTTCTTCTCCGGGTCTGCCTAATAGAAGGCCTGCAAAAAAGATACCCAAAAAAAGCAAGGGCAATATTTGCTGAGTAAAACTCCAGGAAGATTCTACCCATAGTTCAAGTTCTTCTCTTTTAAACCAATAAATCATTATATAGATAAGCAATAAGACAAAGGCTATGGCAAAATACCATTTATACTGAAAAATAATCGACCATAGACCCTGGTCCACCGCCTGAGGTCTTGCCCAATTGGCAAAGACCATAAAACCAATCATACTGATAAAATAAATGATATTCTGAAATCCGCTTCTTAATTTATCATCAGTTTCTGTACTTCCCAATTGAAATTCTCCGTTGGTACTCCGTTTTTTCTCCTCAGCAATAAAGATGAAATGCATGAGCAAACCAATGATTACACTGAATATTATTGCTCCCAATGCCCTGGCTAAACCTAACTGCCAACCCAATACCCGGGCAGTCAAAATAATTGCCAGTACATTGATGGCCGGCCCCGAATACAGGAATGCTATAGCAGGTCCCAGCCCCGCTCCTTTTTTATATATTCCAGAAAATAAGGGTAAAACAGTACAGGAGCAGACGGTTAAAACTGAACCTGACATGGAAGCCACAAAATATGCTAGAACTTTATTGGTTTTGGCACCCAAATATTTCAGGACTGCATTCTTGTCCAGAAATTGATATATGGCACCAGCAATAAGAAATGCAGGTACTAAACTGAATATAACGTGTTCCCGGGCATACATATGCAACATAGCCAGGGCTTCAAAAAATGGATTACGAAATCCAAAACTATCTAGAGGAAGAAAATAAAAAGCCAGAAATCCGGCTAATATTAAAAATAATTTTAATTTGTTTTTCATTTAATTTAGTACTCCTTAGTAAAAGTAAAGTACTTACCAGTAACAAATCATTGCTAATAACTAGATATTGATATAAGAAATAGATTAATGCTTATATCAATATTTGCATAGACTGTCCCTGTTGGCCTGTGCTGCTCTTTTTAGGTCTTCAACAATAATCGGATCATCATTAAGCCATCCGCTTAGGCTACATATAACAATTCGGCTATATTGATTTTTACTGCGGTTAATAAAATATTCATGCCAATGCTTGTTAGGTCTGCTATCGATTAAGCCTGCCTCTTTTAATTTTCTTAAATGTCGGGATACACTTGGTTGACTAATACCGAGTGTATATGTTAACTCACAAACACACATAGGCTTATGCTCCAGTAATTTTAGAATCCGCAGCCGGTTCTTATCTGCTAACATTCTGTAAATTTTAATTAATTGATTCATATTTAAATAATTTCCTTGATTATATAGCGCTCTTGCTATATAATAACATTATAAATATATTTGTCAACACAATAAATTAAATATTGTAACTAATCTTAGTGGCTGGCAATTGGAAAAAATTGCAATTATTTCTATTAAAGTATGATTAATCTTTTACTGGATTAACTTACATTGATATTATATAATTTTAAAAACAATATAATCCTAATAAAGAAGGAAGGGATTAAAAATGCAAAGAAGAAACAAAAGAAATATAAAAAAATTTAATAGATTGCCTATGACATTTTTTCTTTTGATAGTCAGTGCTGTTGTCTTTTGCCTAAGTTCACAAGTTTGGGCTCAGATTGAAATAGGTGCAACTGCGCCTGATTTTAAGTTAAAAGCACTTAATGATGAAATTTACCAATTAAGCCAGTTTAATAATAAACAGAGTCATCTTTTGCTCTGTTTTGTAAAAAGCGATGATTCGACTTCTATAGACAAATTACAAGATATAATAACTTTTTTGGAAGATTATCAGCCAAAGGAAAGCTATCAAATTATCGCTGTAGTCAAAACAGAACAGGATGAACAGGAAATAAGAGAAATTTTTATTCCCTTGCAAAATAATACAGAAGTACCTATTTTAATACTGTTGGATGAAGACTCTAAGGCAATCGAAAATTATCAAATCAAAGATTTTCCTACTATTTTATTGCTAAGGCAGGATTTATGTGTTCGAAAAACATACGAACGATTTACCAGCCGGAAAGAAAAAAATTTCTATCAATATTTGAGTTTTATCTTTACCAGCCGGAAAGGTAGCAGCAGTAGCAGTGGTTGCGAGGGAGGAGTCTGTCCTCCACCTGAAGAATAATTATTATGTAAAAGTAATTTTTAATAATTTTAAATAAAATAGTAGTTACGTAAATTTCTAAGAAGAGGGACAAAGATGTATTATATAGACTGCAAAAAAAGAGTACTATTTTTTCTAATTTTATTCATTTTTACCCTTCTATTATTGGGTTGCAATAAAACGGAACCGCCAAAGTTAGCGCTTTCCGAAGACAACTGGTATTATGGGGAAGTAACCCCGGACCAGATGCCTTCTCATGATTTTACTATCAAAAACGAGGGAGGAGAAAAATTAGTAATTGAATCGGTTTACTCCTCCTGCCCCTGTGTCATTCTTGAATTACCTGAAAAGGAAATATTACCAGGGGAAGAAACATCGCTTATGACAATTTTTGACCCTACCGGTTACGAAGGTGAAGTAAGCAAGGCAGTTACCATTAAATCCAATGATCCGGAAAATCCCGAGAAAAAAATCGAGGCTACTATAACTGTCCAGCGTATTCCCAATCCCGATATTGAACTTTCCGAACAGAACTTTAATTTGGGAAATCTTTCCCGGGAAGAAAAACCATCTATTGATTTTACCATTTTCAATACAGGTGATGCAGACTTAATAATTAAAGAAATTGTCTCGGAAGAACTTTTTAGTCATAACATAAAAATACCTTTAACTATTGCTCCCGAAGAACAGTTTCAGGTTGAATTATATATTGACTCAAGTCAATTAAAGGAAGGCGAATTTCGCAAAGCAGTTCGTATTATGACCAATGACCCTCAAAACCCCGGACTATTTCTACGCATACAGGGAAATATCGAATAAATTTGCCTTACTTCTTCGATAGTCATTTACAGAATATTATAATAATTGTTCCCCTTATTTATTCTTTCATAAATATTTTTATCCTTTTCCAGTGACCCTTGCAAAATAGAATGTATTGATTTACTATTGAGTTGGCTCATCTTGAATGATATCCCTTAATTATTTTAGTATATTTTGACTATTACGGATATTTTTGATAAAACATTAAGCTACCATAATTGCTTTTACAAAAATATAGTACTCATTGGGCATCTGTTATATATTGATATAGCCTTGGTATTTAGACATAGAAAGAAATTGAAAACTGAAGGATATTTTGATCATTGAATAATAGAGAAACCATTAATAATACATTAAAATGGAATTTTTCCATGGGACTTATCCATGGTATCTTTTTTACTGCAGGAGAAGCATTCTATAACCCTGATACAATTCTCCCCATTTTTCTCAGTTATTTTACTAATTCTAAAACGCTAATCGGATTATCTTCTACTTTAATTGGAAGACTGGGCGGATTAGGTTCTGTTTTCCCTCAACTATTTGTAGCAAACAGGATGGAAAGCAGAATTCACAAAAAACCTCTACTAAAATTTGCCATTACCATCAGGGCTTTAAGCTGGGGTATTTTAGCGCTATCAACTTATATTTTTAATAAGAATTATCCATATTTAACCATTTTCTTCCTATTTTTTACCCTTATTCTCCATACAGTTATGGGCGGGATTGCCGTGGTTCCATTTTATGATATCTGGGGGAAAGCACTGCCTGCTAATGTAAGGGGAAGATTTTTCGGTCACCGTCAACTATGGGGTGGCTTACTAGCGATTGCTTCTGGCTTGATCGCCAAGATTATTTTAGAAAATGATTCAATTGATTTTCCCTTGAATTTCGTTATGCTTTTTTCCCTTGCCTTTATTTTTATAAGTATTTCTTATCTGGCTCTAGGTTCAGTCAGGGAACCTGTTGAAGAAGTATATGAAAACCAGTTGCCGTTTAAAGACTTTCTAAAGAAAGCTTCTCATATTGTCAGGAAAAATATGAATTATCGAAAGTTTATTATTGTAGAAATAATGGGAGGCGCCGGAGCAATGGCTTTACCTTTTTATATTCTTTATTTAAGAGAAAACCTGGGTATGAAGTTGGGAACGGTTGGCGTTCTTCTTGCTGCTCAAATGTTTGGAAGTGTACTTTCAAATATACTGTGGGCACACCTTTCTGATTTTGTGGGCAATAAAAAAGTTATTCAGTTCAGTACTTTTGTCGGATTAATGATTCCTTTGATTGCATTAATTGCTCAATTATTGCAACACTACCTTTGGTACATCTTCTTGTTTGTTCTGATAGGTTTTTTTATCTCAGGGAGAACGATAGGTAAAGATAATTACCTGCTTGATATAGCGCCCTCGAGAGAACGGCCAAAATATATTAGCCTAACCGGGACATTAATATTCCCGGTATCACTTTTCCCTCTATTGGGAGGATTAATTGCCCAATATATGTCTTATAATATATTATTTTTTCTAACTGCTATTGTTGTTTCTTTTGGGTTCATTTTAAGTTTTGGTTTAAGTGAGCCAAGGGATATTAAAAAGATTTAAAATTGATACAAAGCTATTATTGACAATAAACCTCTAAAGCTAACCAGAAATTAGAAAGCCATTAATTATTGAAATAATGGTCAACTTTGTTGCTTTTTTAATTCTAAATTCTTTACTAAGCATTCCTAATACGGATAATACCTGGAATCCTAATAGTGCTAGCTATGTCAAAAACTTAGATTGATCAGTTTCCCAAAGTTTGCCTATAATTATTTCGCTTACATTTACAATTAAGTGGGAAAAAGGTATATTTATAATAATCATAGTGAAAGTACAATAGAAAGGATGTCCCTATTCCATGTTTCTCCAAATTATTGGAATTTTTGGCGGTCTTGTTATCTTTTTATATGGACTGCAAAAAACTTATTTGAACCTAAGACAAGCCTTTGGTAATAAATTGCAAGCCTGGATTAATAAAATTTCATACCATCATTCCCTGTCTCTATTTTTTGGAATATTCCTTACCTTTACCATGCAAAGCAGTACTGCTGCTACTTCATTGCTGGTTGGGCTTATCAATACCGGGATGATGACTCTGTCTCAGGGGCTTCAAATTTTAATAGGGACAAGTATCGGGACAACTATTGCCACTCAAATTATTACTTTTAATATAGCACAATATGCTTTTATTTTAATTTTATTCGGTTATGGATTAAATATACTGAGTAAAAAGCGCCGCTATCAATTCATGGGAGCTGTTCTATTGGGAATCGGTTTTATCTTTCTCGGAATGAAACTGATTTCTGATTTTGCAGAACCTTTACAGAATAGCCCTGCTTTGCTTAATAGTATCTCTCGTTTGCAGGGAACACCTGTTCTTGCTTTGCTCCTTTCTATAGTCATAACCAGTGTTTTACAAAGCAGCACAGCCATGATGGGTTTAACAATTTCCCTTTCTTCTCAGGGAATTATACCTTTTGAACTGGCTATCCCTATTATACTAGGCTCTCACTTGGGTTCCTGTACCACAGTACTTTTCGTCGGTGTAGGGAAAACAAGCCAAGCCAAAACCCTGACTTTCGGAAATTTATTTTATAAGATGGTGGGAGTTATTATCTTTTTCTTCCTGATTAAGCCGCTTTATTCCATTGCAATTTTCATCACACCACATTTGCCGCGACAGATTGCTATCGCCCATACTGTTATTGTTATTGGCAACGCCTTGTTAGTATATCCTTTTCTTTCTCTGTTTACTACTATTCTGCAAAAATTATTCCCGAAATCAAAACAGGAAGAATCTCTCTACCAACCTAAATTTCTGGATGAAAATGTGCTGGAATCACCTGGCTTAGCGCTTTATCTGGCAAGAAAAGAATTAATACGAATGGCAAACTCTGTTGATGAAATGTTTGTCGGTATTATGAAAGTCTTTTTTAATCAAGATGAAAACCTACTCTATGAATTATGTAAACTGGATAGAGCAGTTGATAATTTGTCCCATGCCATTATTGATTACCTGACAAAAATGAAATTTGAAGATTTAACACCAGAACAATCAAGAGAAACCTATGGTCTATTGAATGTAGTTAATGATTTTGAACATATTGGCGACTTAATCGATAAAGACATCATTCCAATAATTGAAAAACAAATCGATAATGAGTTGAAGCTATCAGAAGAAGGTATTTCAGAAATTAAAAAACTCTATAAAATAGTTTATCAGAATTTCTATCAAGCATTGGGAGCCTTTGCCCTTGGTGATAAACGCCTGGCACAAAAGTCATTACAACAGAAGGAAGTAATTATTAAGAGTGAAGCCAAGATGAGAAAAAGCCACATTGATCGTTTACACCAGGGAGTTGAATTATCCCAACAGACCAGCTCTATTCATCTTGATATGATTAATATCCTAAAACAAATTAGTGACCATTCTTCCTTAATCGCTGAAACCGTTCTAAATAATTTGTAGGAATCTTTTATAATTTAGTATAATATAACAACATTTTAATATGAGGAGAATATATTTCGTTATGGCAACAATTATTGCTTTTGGAACACAACCTGACCAGGTAGAAGCCGGCATGGGGGGAACTATATTAAAATTAACTGAATTAACCCATCAGGTCACAATTATTGATCTAACCAATGGTGAACTCTTCAAAAACCAGCAGTCTGATCACCGCAAAAGAGAAGCTATTAAAGCTAGTCGCATCCTGGGTATTGATGAAAGAATTACTCTAGACTATTTGTATCCCGAGTTAGAAAACAACCGGGAAATAAGGGAAGAAATATCTGAAATTTT
>CAZAJW010000291.1:0-7619 GCA_964485485.1 uncultured Atribacterota bacterium
GGATTATCCCATGATAGAATTTTTTGGTATTGCCGTTGTTATTTATAATTTTATTTATATATTTATCATTCTGCTGGCTTGCTTTGTACTTATAAATACACTTATTATGATTGTTAATGAGCGAACGCGTGAAATCGGTATGATGAGTGCATTGGGTTTGAATGCCAGGGAAATTCTTTATCTCTTTGCTATGGAGGGAGTTATTATTGGTGTATGGGGTAGCGCTATCGGAGTAATAATCGGTGGTATTATAACTAAAGTATTCTCGGTGGTCGGTATGGATTTTGGCGCAGCCATGGAAGGTATGTCTGCAGACATGATGTTCGAATCGGTTTTTTATACTGTATTTAGTCTTGAAAACCTGGTTTTCGCCTTTGTACTGGGTGTTGTAGTAGTTACAATTGCCTGTATTGTTCCGGCTAGAATGGCTGCAAGACTGGAACCAAATGAAGCATTGCGTTAATTGCATAAAATATAAATTAAAAGAAAGGGGAATTAGCAACAAATGAAAATAAGGAATAAGATTTTATTTATAGCTATAATAAGTATATTTCTGTTGATCAGCTTATCTGCAGCAGCTTTAGCCCAGCTGACAGCCGAAGAGATTATCGAAAAAAGAGACGATAATGAGTATATCAAATCTTCTTATGCCGAGGCTACAATGGTTATCAGTCAGGGAGGCAGAAGAATAGAAAAAACCATGATTATGTACTCTCTGGGAAAGGATGCCTTGGTAGAATTTACCAGTGCTGGTGATAGAGGAACCAAGTACCTGAAAAGGGATGATAATCTGTGGATGTTCTTCCCTGATGCTGAAGACATTGTCAAGATATCCGGGCATATGCTGGAACAGGGATTTATGGGAAGTGATTTCTCCTACCAGGATATGATGGAATCAGACAAATTGACCGAATTATATACCTTTGCCTTGTTAGAAGAAGATACTTTTAATGACCGACCCTGTTATGTTTTAGAAGCCATTGCTGTTCCCGGACAGAAAGTATCTTATTATCGCAGGGTTTCCTGGATTGATAAAGAGCGTTTTGTTGGGTTAAAAGAGGAGCTTTATGCTGAAAGCGGCAGATTACTAAAAACAAGTGAAGTACAGGAGATAGAAGAGATAGAAGATCGCTGGCTGCCGGTGCAGACAATTATGGAAAACAAATTACGTAAAGATACCTATACCCAGTTTATAATTAATGAAATTGAGTTGAACCCAGAATTGGATGAAGATTTATTCAGCTTGCAAAGTCTACGCTGACAAAATATTTTTATCTCATTAATTAACCAAAAACCCTTTTGTATTTGTTTTATGATACAAAAGGGTTTTTGGTTAATTAATGACCATGTATACAGAAAAGATTTAGTCTAGATAATAAAGATTATCAGAGAGGTATTGAAAAAATAGTTTTCAATTTTATAATTTATAATTGTTTAGTAATAATTTATGTTAAAATGTAAACTAACAGAGAGTTATCACTATAAATAAAGGTATGGAAGAAATTGTTTTCATAGTTTATTATTATGAAAATGTTTGTTAGGAATAATTAATATAAATATTTTTTATTTATGATAATAAAATAGTTTTAGAAAATGAGGTGAAATATAAATGATCCAGGAAGACAGAATTGCCTATCTCAATGATAAAGATGAGCAAAAAGGGAGTTATGTCATTTATTGGATGCAGGCTTCTCAGCGTGTCATTTACAATCAGGCATTAGAGACGGCCATCAGAATAGCGAATAAACGTTCATTACCGGTTTTGGTTTATTTTGAATTAAGAGATGATTTTCCCGATGCTAATCTTCGTCATTACTATTTTATGCTGGAAGGACTACAAGAAGTAATGCAGGACTTAACGCAGAAAGGTATTCAAATGATTATTAATTATCAGTCTTCTGGTCAATACCCCGATTTAGTAGAGCTGTCCAAAGAAGCTGTAATGATTGTAACGGATGCTGGGTACCTGAGTTTTCAAATCGAATGGCGGGAAAAATATGCACAAGAATTACCTTGTCTTCTAATCCAGGTTGAAAGTGATGTTGTGGTACCCGTAGAGAGTGCTTCATCTAAAGAAGAGTTTACAGCAGGAACGTTTCGGCCGAGAATAAATCGTTTATTGTTAAATTATTTGCGACCTATGGATATGACTACACCGGATTATGTTTTAGATGATTTTAAAATCGCATCTTTTCCTATGAATGATTTACAGAATAATATAAAACAATTATCAGTAAATACTTCAGTTCCTCCTTCTCCTGTCTATCATGGTGGTACAAAAAGGGCAGAAGAATTATTGAATCAATTTATAAATACAAAAATATATCGTTTTGAATCTTTAAGAAATGATCCTTCCCAGGATTTTTTATCTCATATGAGTCCCTATCTCCATTTTGGACAAATATCCCCGCTTTATATTGCTTTAAGGTTAAAAGCCGAAGCACCGGCAGAAGCTTATCGGGTTTATCTGGAAGAATTAATTGTCCGCCGTGAGTTGGCTATTAATTATGTTTATTATAATAGTAATTATGATCAGTTCAAGGGGTTACCCAGATGGGCAAAGGGCACCCTGGAAAAGCACCAGCATGATACCAGGAAAGTTATTTATTCAATTGCAGAATTAGAGCACTCACTGACACATGATCCTTATTGGAATGCTGCTCAGCAGGAAATGTTAATTACTGGCAAGATGCATGGATATATGCGTATGTACTGGGGTAAAAAAATACTCGAATGGAGTCCTACTCCTCAGGAGGCTTTCCAAAGATGTATTTATTTGAATAACAAATATGAGCTAGATGGTCGTGATCCTAATGGATATGCTGGAATTGCCTGGTGTTTCGGTAAGCATGACAGAGCTTGGAAAGAACGTCCTATTTTTGGAAAAGTCCGCTATATGAATGATAATGGGTTAAAAAGAAAGTATGATATGGAAAAATATGTTCAGATGGTTAAACATCTAAAAGAAAAGAACTAACCATTTAAACTCTATTAATAAAGTATTTATTTAACCATAAAACAATCTTCTTTGAGACCCTTTAAGCCACCCGCTATGCGGGTACGATATTTATTGAGGCTGGGATAATTGAGACTAAAAAGAGTGGAGAATAGGCATGATTTTTCAATATTTTGTTGTTATGACGATTCTGATAATAACAATTATCCTATTTATCTTTGATGTTTTACGTGTTGACCTGGTGGCTATTTTATGTATGTTAGCTTTGGGATGGTCAGGTATTTTAGATCCACTGGAAGCAATTTCCGGGTTTTCCAGCAATGCTGTAATTGCTATGATAGCTGTTATGGTTATGGGTTACGGGATTTCCCGGACAGGGATAATGGAGCAATTTTCCGGCTGGATTTTAAAAATTGTTTCCGGTAACAAACGAAAACTCATCGCTTTAATTTCTTTGTCAGTGGGATTGATGTCGGCCTTTATTCAAAATATTGGTGCAGCTGCCCTTTTTCTACCGGTAATTATGACCATGGCCAAGAAAGAAAATTATCATCCTTCAGAACTAATTATGCCTATGGGTTTTGCAGCAATTTTAGGTGGAACCCTGACTATGGTTGCCTCAGGCCCCTTGATTATTTTAAATGATTTATTGCGAGATGCCGGTTTGAGAACTTTTAATTTATTTAGTGTTACACCAATTGGATTCATTTTGCTACTAACCGGAATTATTTATTTTTTCTTTCTGGGAAGATATATTTTACCAAAAAAAAGAACAGAGAAATCCGGTGCCGAACAACAGTTATTGATTGACTCCTGGCATTTACCTCATCAGGTTTATCATTATTTAATTCCGGAAGATAGCTCTTTGATTGGCAAAACACTAGAATCTTCTGGTATTTGGGGTCAATATCAGTTGAACATTCTGGCATTGTCAGGAGAAAAGGATAAGGAAATTGAGTATGCACCCTGGAGAGAAACTTATTTCAGGGAAGGGCATGAGTTGGCATTATTGGGAAAAGGAAAAAATGTACAGGCTTTTGCTAATGACCATAATCTATATCTGATAGAAAGATCAAATGTATTTCAGAATTTTGAGGATAACAAAAAAGCTGGTTTTGTAGAAACCATTATCCCTCCCAGATCTGACTTTATCGGTAAAAGTGTTCGTCAATTAGCTATCAGAAAAAATTTTCATATAGAACCGATTATGGTTTTCAGTCAAGGGAAAGCAGTTCGAGGTAACTTTTCTGACAAAAAGCTTATAGCCGGAGATATTTTAATATTCCATGGCTTATGGGAAAATATTAACAGGTTAAGAGAATCTGGAAAGGTAATTGTTCTTACCTCTATAAGGGTAGATAAGGGAAAAAGAGAAAAATCATGGTTAGCCCTGGCCTGCTTTGTAGGTGGAGTTGTTTTGGCTATTGCTGGATATCCCCTTTCGATTGCACTTTTTTCCGGTGCGGTAGCAATGGTATTAACAGGGGTATTAAGTATTGAAGATTTTTATGCTGCTATAGACTGGAAAGTTGTTTTTTTGATCGCCGGACTAATCCCGTTGGGGATTGCCATGCAAAAGACCGGTACTGGTGCTTTTCTGGCAGAACAAATTATATCTTTTGTGCAGGGTAAACATCCACTTTTTATACTCTTTTCTATTGCTCTTCTTTCTTCCATATTTTCTTTGTTTATGTCTAATGTAGCATCAACCGTAGTCTTAGTTCCGCTTATTATTAATCTATCGGAACTGCTTCAGATGGATGCCAGACCTTTGGTACTTCTGGTGGCCGTGTGTGCTGCTAATTCCTTTATATTGCCCACACATCAAGTTAATGCTATGCTTATAACAGCGGGAGGTTATGAGAATGCAGATTACCTGAAAGCCGGTGGTATCATGACCTTACTGTTTTTGTTTGTTGTTACTGTTATTTTCTATCTATTTTATTTTTAATCAATTTTAATTCATAGGAGGAATTAATAATTATGTATATTGAACAGTTTTACATACCGAAGATTGCTCATAGTTCTTATCTCTTAGGAGGAGAAGAAAATTGTGCCATTGTTGATCCCAGTCGTGATGTAGACAGGTATATTGCTGCAGCTAAGAATATGGGTTTTAAAATTACTCATATCCTTGAAACCCATCTTCATGCTGATTTTATTTCCGGTCACATGGATTTGGCAGAAAAAACAGGAGCAACAATATATGCACCTGCTTCGGCAAATTGTCAATTTGAACACCAGTCTTTAAAAGAGGGAGATGAGTTTCAGATTGACAATGTATCCATTAGTGTCTTGGAGACACCTGGGCATACGCCTGAACATATTGCTTATGTAGTTACAGATAAATCGAGAGGCAATGAACCAGTAGTTCTATTTACCGGAGATACTATGTTCGTAGGGGATGTAGGAAGACCTGATTTATTCCCTGGAAGAGCAGAGGAATTGGCTTCCAAACTTTTTAATAGTTTAAAGAAATTTAAATCATTACCCGATTTTTGTGAAGTTCTTCCTGCACACGGAGCCGGTTCGCTTTGCGGAAGAGCCATGGGGGCCAAAAGAAGAAGCACAATCGGATATGAAAAAAGATACAATGAGGCATTACAGATTCAATCAGAAAAAGATTTTATTGCTTCTTTGACTAATGAGATGCCTCCTGTTCCGGATCATTTTGGACGTTGCAGTGAAATTAATCGCAAGGGACCACAGCTTGTCCAAAAACTTTCTAGGATAAAAGCTTTGTCACCATTGGAATTTGGTAAATTGGCTGAATCTGATGAATATGTTGTGTTGGATTGTCGTAGTTATGATGCCTTTGAAGGACAGCATATTATTAATTCTTATGGTATTGATTTTGACGGTAATTTTCCCACTTTCTCCGGTTGGGTTATACCTCCTGAGAAAAAAATATTACTGGTAACACCGGATCGTGTGTCAGCTGAAGAAGTTGCTGTCTGGCTGAGGAGAGTAGGTCTGGACAATGCCTATGGTTTTCTGGAAGGAGGAATGTTTGAATGGGCTAAAGATGGATTGCCCACTTGTCATGTTTTGCAGGTTTCTTCACCTGAGCTGGAATCTTTGCAAAAAAATGATGATATTCAAATTTTAGATGTACGTGCTATTTCAGAATTTCAAGAGCATCATATGGAGGGAGCAATTAATATACCTGCTCCTGATTTAAGAGAAAGACATAAAGAATTAGATAAAGAAAAACAGTATTACGTTATCTGTAGTACCGGTCATCGTTCTACTTTGGCAATATCATTATTGTTGCAAAGAGGATTTGAGCATCTGGTAAATGTTGCCGGTGGCATGACTGGCATGGGAGAATTTGGTGATAATAAAGAAATAATTAACAAATGGGGTAGCTTCCCTTATCGTTGGAATATTCATAGGAAATAGAAAAATTATTACAAAAAGGAGAGATTTTTAATGGAATTTTTAGCATTGAAAACCTGGTCTCCTTATCTGGTAGGAGCAGGAATTGGCATCTTAAGCTGGTTTACTTTTTTGCTTTCCGATAAACCTATTGGCTGTTCAACTGCCTTTGCCCGGACCAGTGGGATGATTGAACAGTCTTTAACCGGTAGGTCGGTAGCAGATCAATCTTATTATCAGAAATATCCTGCTAAAATTGATTGGGAATGGATGTTTGTATTAGGGATTATCATTGGTTCTCTTGTTTCAGCCCTAATTTCTGGAGAATTTCAGTTACGGTTAATTCCTTCATTGTGGATGGCCAGATTTGGAATAGATTTTTTCCCACGTTTTATTACTGCCCTGGTGGGAGGTATTGTTCTGGGAGTCGGAGCAAGATGGGCAGGTGGTTGTACCAGCGGGCATGGAATCAGCGGAACACTGCAATTGGCAGTAAGCAGCTGGGTGGCAGCCATATTGTTTTTTGTTAGTGGCATATTAACTGCCCGGCTTATTTTCTATGGTTTGGGAGGTTAAGATATGTTAAAAACATTACATTTTCAAAAGAAAACCCAACTCATTTTTGGTTTAGTAATGGGGATAGTATTTGGCTTTCTTTTACAAAAAGGTGGAGTAGCCAAGTATGATGTCATTATGGGGCAGTTACTTTTAAAAGATTTTACTGTAATTAAAATCATGCTCTCGGCTGTTGTAGTTGGTATGATTGGTATTTATCTAATGAAAGGTATGGACTTAGTACAAATTCATCCTAAACCAGGTTCTATTGGCATGACTGTTATTGGCGGGTTAATTTTTGGGATAGGTTTTGCCCTGTTAGGATATTGTCCCGGTACAATTTCAGCTGCAATCGGGCAGGGTAATCTGGATGCTTTACTGGGAGGTTTTATCGGGATCTTGATTGGATCAGGTATATTTGCCCACCTTTATCCCAGATTAGAAAAGTTTTTAAAGATAGGATGGTTTGGAGAAATAACCATTCCGGAGTATTTAAAAGTAAACCCCTGGATAGTAATTGTTCCCATATGTTTATTGATTATATTTTTTTTGTTTATAATAGAATCAGTTGGCTTATAGGAAACCTGCCAGGGGACGGTTCTTTGGCAGGTTAAATTAAGAAAAATACAAGCAATAATAAAAAATATTTATAGGAAAGAAGATGCCAAGACAAAAACGGGTGCTAAGCCCGACTCAAGTTTATCATGTTATGGTACGTGGTAATTCAGGT
>CAZAJW010000292.1:0-3441 GCA_964485485.1 uncultured Atribacterota bacterium
TGCAGCTCTTACCATGGCTGAATATTTTCGTGATGAAGGCAAGCAAAATGTTCTTTTGCTGATTGATAATATATTTCGGTTTGTGCAGGCTGGGGCGGAGGTATCAGGGTTGTTAGGAGAGCTTCCTTCCCGGGTAGGATATCAGCCGACTCTGGCAAGCGAAATTGCAGATCTGGAAGAGAGAATCAGCAGTTCCTTAACAGGTGATATTACTTCTATTCAGGCAGTATATGTCCCAGCTGATGATTTTACTGACCCGGCTGCTGTGCATACTTTCAGTCATCTTTCTGCTTCTATTGTGCTTTCCAGGCAAAGAGCAAGTCAGGGATTGTATCCTGCAGTTGATCCTTTAAATTCCAATTCCAGCATATTAACTCCGACAGTAATTGGTCAAAGACACTATGATATTGCCCGCAGAATAAAACAGATGCTCTCAGAGTACGAAGAGTTAAAGGATATAATTGCCATGCTTGGTCTGGAAGAACTATCCAAGGAAGACCAGAATACTGTAAATAGAGCAAGAAGACTGGAAAGATTTTTGACACAGCCCTTTGCTGTTACCGAACAGTTTACTGGAAATGAAGGGCGTCGGGTATCTTTGCAGGAAGCATTGGATGGATGTGAACGGATTTTGAATGATGAATTTCGTGATTATTCAGAAAATTCTCTTTATATGCTTGGTGTAATAGATGAGGCCAAAAAATGATGGATTTAAGAATACTATTGCCGGAAAAAACCTATTGGCAGGGTAAGGTAAAAAAGATAGTGGGAGAGGCTATTAATGGATTTTTCTGTTTGCTTCCCCGCCATGTTGATTTTGTAACAATCATGACTCCCGGGATTTTTTTCGCTTTAACAGAAAAAAAAGAAGATATATATATTGCTATCAATGAGGGCATACTGATTAAAGCAGGTGAAGAGGTTACCCTTTCTGTTAGAGGTGCCGTTAAGGGAGACAACCTAGGGGATTTAAAAAGAGAGGTTGAAGAAAATTTTATTAAGATTAATAAACAGGAAGAGGGTGCCCGCAGTGCCCTGCAAAAATTGGAAGCCGATTTTGTCAGGAGGTTTTTGGATTTAGAGGCACATGGATAAAAACAAGAATTATTCTGAGGAAAAAAGAGAAGAAGAATTTCTACGCGAGATTGAAAAAAAGGAAAAGAGAAGAATAAAGGCCCAAAGCAGGAAAAATCGCAGTATCTGGATGGGATTTGGTTTATTTGGCGTTATTGGCTGGTCAGTAATGATTCCGACAATAATAGGAATTGGCATTGGTTTGTGGGCTGACGGAAGATGGCCAGGACAGATATCATGGACCTTGACATTTCTTGTTATTGGCATTGCACTGGGCTGCTGGAATGCCTGGTATTGGGTGCAGAAGGAACGTAAAGTGATTGAAAATGAAAGAGATGAAGAGAGGTAATCTAAAATCCAAGTATTTAAATTTATTATTTTAGGTTTTCTATCAGGCTTATTTTATTTTGGCGGGTTATGGTTTACTTTGCAGTATATGGTTCGGTCACGTTATCCGGCTGTGATTACTTTACTTAGCTATATCTTGCGAGTTGTAGTTTCTTTTTTTATTTTGCTTTACATTGCCCGCTTTGGAGAGTGGACTTATATTGTATACTGGTTGGGTGGTTTTATTTTAGCTCGAATTATATTACAACGCTTGCTGGGCGATATTTACCCGAAAAAAGAAAAGAAGGAGAAATAGTTAGTTATGGAAATAACACCTGATGCCATTATCTATTTTCAATGGAATGGTATTCATTTTAATGCCACTATAGTTTTTACTTGGTTAGTAATGGCAGTATTAGTATTAATTAGCTGGTTGGCAACAAAAGATTTAAAAGTAGGCTACGATATCAGTCGCTGGCAGCTTTCTCTGGAGGTAATAATCAGTTATATCCGTCAACAGATTAAAGAAATTACCCAGCAAAATCCAGACCAATTTATTCCTTTTTTAGGCAGTCTCTTTCTATTTATTTCAATTTCTAACCTACTTGCTATTGTACCTGGCTATCATCCACCTACCAGTTCGCTATCAACAACATCTGCCCTGGCGATTTGTGTATTTTTTGCTATTCCTATCTACGGAATAGGTAAAATTGGTGTCAAGAACTATTTGAAGCAATACCTGGAACCATCTGTCCTGATGTTACCCTTTAATATTATCGGGGAGTTTTCACGGACACTTGCTTTAGCCGTACGTTTGTTTGGAAATATTATGAGCGGAACCTTAATTGCAGGGATATTACTGATTATTGCACCTTTATTTTTGCCGATTATCATGCAGCTATTGGGACTATTAATTGGCCAGATACAGGCTTATATTTTTACTGTTCTGGCTACAGTCTATATTGCTTCTGCCACGCAGGCAGAGGGTGAATTATACCAAAAAAATAATAACGAAGGAAGTGAGAAAAATGAGTAGTATTGACATTGTAAGCGCAGTTTCTATTTTTACAGCTGGTATTACCATGGCTATTGGCTCTATCGGTCCGGCTATCGGTCAGGGAATGGCTGTAGCAAGGGCACTGGGAGCCATTGCCCAGCAGCCTGATGAAGCAAATACCATTACCCGAACATTATTTGTTGGCCTGGCTATGGTTGAGTCCACTGCTATCTATTGCCTGGTTATTTCAGTCATTCTTATTTTTGCAAATCCTTTCTGGAATTATATTTTAGGTCAATAAGGGGAATGATATGATAATTGATACCTTTACAGTAATAGCCCAGATTATCAATTTTTTGATACTGGTCTTATTACTGAAAAAATTTCTTTTTAATAAAATTATTGGCATTATCGATGAAAGAGAAAAAGAGATTAAAGAGAAAGTAGAAAGTGCCGAACAACAGCAGAAAGAGGCTGAAGAAGAGATTAAAAAGCAGCGGAAAATCAGGCAAAAGATGGAAGAAAACTGGGACAAAGACCTTGCTCAAATGAAAAAAGACCTTCAGGCTAAACGGGAAAAGATGATGGAAGAAGCCAGGCAAGCGGTAAATGAAGAAGAAAAAGACTGGAAAAACTCTATTCTTAAACAGCGCGATGCCTTTTTAAAGGAATTGAAGGAGCTTTCCTGTCAGCAGGTTTGTCAGATTTCTAAAAAAGTCCTGGCAGACCTGGCAAATGAAAGATTGGAAAGTCAGCTAATAGTAAGTTTTTTGCAGCAATTAGAAGATGTAAAAGATAATAATGGGAAAAATTTTCAGTTATCTGATTTAAACGCAAAACAACTAATAGAAATAAATACGGCTTTTCAATTGCAGAAAAAAGAAAAAGAAAAGATTACCGATAAATTGAAAAACCTTCTTCGGGATGAAATAGATATTAGTTTTAAAGAATCCAAAGACCTTATCTGTGGAATTGAGTTAAGAGCAGAAGGGAAAAAGATTTCCTGGAATGTAGAAAGTTATCTCAATTCCCTGGAAAAGAAC
>CAZAJW010000293.1:0-5528 GCA_964485485.1 uncultured Atribacterota bacterium
TACTGCAAATACTGCGGTGCAAAGATTATCTCATCCAGTTTTAGGATTGATGACTTGATCGGCAGGGAAGAAATCAAGCAGGAGATAAGAAAGATTATAAATATAGCCAACATTCTGGATAAGAAGCGAAAAGCAGGCCATCATATTCCAACTATTAATAATAATATTATATTAATGGGCAATACAGGCACAGGGAAAACCAAAATAGGGTATATATTGAGTAATATTTTTTATAGATATGGAATAATAAAAGACGACGAACCGGTAATAGTAGATGCTTCTGATTTTGGGAGTTTTGTCAAAGACATAAAGACCAATTTTAAGAATGCCAGAGGAAAGATATTGATTATTGATAATGTCCATAAGCTACTTCCCAGTGGTTATTCTAATGAAGTAAATCCCATAGACCGGCTTTTTTTAGAGATGGGAAAATCGAATTATGATCCCACAGTAATTTTATCAGGTCATTATAATGGTTTGAAAGAATATCTCAAGGAGAATCCATCTGTTAAGGTAAAGTTTAAATACATCTTTGAACTTAGAGATTTTAATGCAGATGAATTATATGCCATGGCCATCAATAGGTTTGAACAAAATAAATATTCTCTAACTCAAGGAGCAGATAAAAAATTGAAGAAGATATTCAAATATTCAGTGAAAACAAAAGATGACACATTTACTAATTCTTATCTGGCAAATGCACTATTTGATGATACATTGAGGAATTATTTTTTAAGAATATGTGATGGTGGAGAGGATAATAATGTTATTACTCCAGAGGATATCAGCATGAACATACCGGAAGAAAAGACAGAAAACGAAGTCATAAATGAGCTTGATGCCTTTGTAGGCATGCATCATATAAAGAGGACTGTTAAGGAGATGATTAATCAAATCAAGCTGCAAAAGGAAAGGATAAAGAGAGGAATTGGCAAAGATGAGAAGGCTTCCTTACATATTGTTATCACAGGTAATCCGGGTACAGGCAAGACAACCGTAGCAAGAAAACTCGGTGAAATATTTCAGTTGATAGGCTTTTTAAAACGCGGTCATGTAGTTGAAGTAACCAGGAAGGATCTGGTCGGTGAATATGTAGGTTCAACTGCTCCCAAGACAAATAAAAAAATAGATGAGGCAATGGGCGGTATCTTGTTTATTGATGAAGCATATACATTAGCTCCTGATACAGAAGGGAGTTCAGATCAATTCGGGAGAGAAGCCATTGAGGCGATTATGAAGCGGATGGAAGATGACAGAGATGAATTTGTAGTGATTGCCGCAGGTTACAAGGAGGAGATGGAAAGATTTTTGAATATCAATCCGGGAATAAAGAGCAGATTTGATAGGTATATTCATTTTAGTGATTATAATGCAGAAGAGCTGATGGGAATATTCAAAATGATGTTAGACCAGAAGAAGTATAAGATAAGTGAAGAGGCAGAGGCAAAATTAAAAAAGGTTTTTCAGCATATGTACGATAAACGAGTAAAAAATTTTGGTAATGGCCGAGAAGTACGAAAGCTCTTTGAAAAAATAGTAAGTCAATTAAGTACCAGAATGAGTAATTTATTAGGCAAAAATGAAGAAATAGATAATGAAATTTTAACAACAATCTTGCCGGAAGATATAATTTATGAGTTACCGAAAAAATTAAGTATAAAAGAGGTTATGGGTGAACTGGACAACCTAATTGGTATGACAGAGATAAAGTCAGAGATCAAGAACTTGATGGAGATGATTGAAATACAGAAAAAGAGAGCGCAAGAAATAGGAGAAGAATACAAACCTGCAATCCATATGGTGATAACTGGTAATCCGGGTACAGGAAAAACTACGGTAGCAAAAATACTTGGCGAGGTATTCAAATCCCTGGGCATATTGTCAAAAGGACATGTGGTAGAGGTAGAAAGAAAGGACCTTGTAGGGCAATATGTTGGCTCTACTCCAAAGAAGACCGATTCGAAAATTGATTTAGCAATGAATGGTGTTCTATTTATTGATGAGGCGTATAGTCTTGCTCCTGAAGGTGTTAATGATTCATTTGGACAGGAAGCAATTGCTACACTCCTTAAACGAATGGAAGATGACCGGGGGAAATTTATGGTCATTGCTGCCGGCTATCCTAAGGAGATGGAGAATTTTTTAAATACCAATCCCGGTTTAAAATCAAGGTTTAACAAATATTTTCATCTAGAGGATTATACCCCGCCTGAGATGGTTGGAATATTTAAGATATTTGCTGATACCAAAAAATATAAAATTGAGATTAATGCTGAGAAGAAGTTGGAAGAAATTTTTACTACACTGTATGCCAATAGGGATAAAAACTTTGCTAATGGTAGAGAGGTGAGAAATATATTTGAGAAATGCATAGGATTGCAAGCAAAGAGATTGAGTGAAAAAAGTGCAGTTGAAACAGGTGCGGAGAAAAACCTTTCAATAATTACTGAAAAAGATATACCGGAGACTTATAAAAAAGAGCAGACTGTCACAGTTGATAAAGTATTGAATAAACTAAATAATTTAATAGGATTAAGTACCGTTAAGGAAGAAGTGCAAAAAGTTATAAATTATCTAAGAGTTGAAAAAGCAAGGGCAGAAAAAGGTGGCAAGGAGTCAGCATTAAATCTACATTTTGTCTTCAAAGGTAACCCGGGAACCGGGAAGACTACCGTTGCCAGGATTCTGTCTGAGGCATTCAAAGCTATGGGATTATTATCAAAAGGCCAACTTGTTGAAGTGGATAGGTCTGGTCTTGTTGCAGAATATGTCGGGCAGACAGCACCCAAGACGAATAAGGTTATTGATAATGCTATTGGAGGTGTACTGTTTATTGATGAGGCCTATACCCTTGCACCAACAGGAGGCGGAACTGATTTTGGGAAAGAAGCAATTTCTACTCTTCTGAAAAGGATGGAAGATGATCGGGGTAAATTTCTTGTCATTGCAGCTGGCTATGATAAGGAGATGGAATATTTTATAAGTTCAAATCCTGGGCTTGCTTCAAGATTCACAAAGTATATTGATTTTAAAGATTATACTCCCGAGGAGATGAAAGATATATTCAAGTCAATGGCAAGCATGAAAGCCATAATCCTCGGTGAAGGAGTTGACAAAATATTACAAAAAATGTTCAATGATATATACAATAATAGAGACAGTAATTTTGCCAATGGGAGAACAGTCAGAAATATATTTGAGATGGTATTACAGAATCAGGCTGGCAGGATTGCTGAACTCCTTAATAAAGGTGATGTAGAACCAGATATTCTTTCTACCATCACAGTTGATGATTTTAACATGATTAATTATGGTAAAGAAGGAAGGGATAACCATGGATTTAAACCAGGTACTGATTGAAGCTGCCAAAGACGGGAATATGCTTGTTTTAAAGACAGCATTGGAAAAAGGAGCGGATATTAATGCAACCGATCGTTCTGGCAGGACTGCCCTGATGTATGCAGAAAAAAAGGGATATAAAGATTTGGCAGATTTTCTTAGAGAAAAAGGAGCAAAAGAAGAAGAAAACTTTGCTATTTATTATTACGAACGCGGGAACAATTATATGGCATCAGGTGAGCACCAGAAAGCCATCGAAGAATATACCAAGGCTATCGAACTTGACTCTGCCTATGCTGTTTTTTATTTATCTCGTGGACTCTCTTATTACAAATCAGGAGACCGCCAGAAAGCCATCGATGACTACAACAAGACAATAGAACTTGACTCTGAAAATGCTGATGCTTATTTTAACCTTGGAATGGTTTATAACGAAATAGAAAATTACCAGAAGGCCATCGATGCCTACACTAAAGTAATTAAGCTTAATCCAAAAGATGCTCAGGCATATAGCGACCGTGAAATTTCTATTACTAAATTTGAAGAATATAAAAAATTTATCAATAATAGGGAAAGAAAATTAAGAATTATGAATTGGCTTAAACAAAAGAGGAATTAATTAATATATTACGGGGAACTTTGGGAAAGGGAAAAAGAGAGAAGAAGAAAGCAATTCCAAAATAGTATAATTATTGACATCCTGGGCATTGAAAAATTTAACTCATAAGTCGCATGAATTAATAAGAAGATAGAGGCAATGATGAAATTATTAATTTAATTAATTTATTGGTTAATAGAAGACACATACAGCCTGATCTTTTTAACGCAAAAGCAGTAGATGATTTTAGAATGATTAATGGCAGCAACTGAAGGAGGAGCAATCTTGGATTTAGACCAAAATTTGATTGAAGGAGCCAGAGAGGGGGACCTGCTTGTATTAAAAATAGTATTTCTTCAGTGATGTAAAATTATTATTTTTGATTTTTCTTAAATAAAAGTAATAGGAAAATACTTAGGAGCCGTTCTGTAAATATGTATAAAGATTTTAAAAAAGAAGTAAAAAAGAAAAAGAAAGAGAAATTTCTTTCTTCCCAAGAAGAAAAAAAAGGGAAGGAATGTCCTAATTGTCATGAAATAAATGAGTTAGAAGCAAGGTTCTGTGCCGAATGTGGCTATAATTTTGCAGAATTTAAGGTATGTCCGTATTGTGGCAAGAAAATTGAGAAAAAGGCTGATATTTGTAAATTTTGTGGGGAATGGTTGTTAGAAGGGAAATGCAAGTTCTGCAATACAGATATTGAAGCAGGAGCAACTTATTGTGCTGAATGTGGTAAACTTTTAAAAGAGATCATTTGTCCTCAATGCGGGCAATCAAGCGGCTTTGATTTTTGCCCGAACTGCGGAACTCCGCTGACTCCAAAAGCAGAAAAAACATTTAGTGAGATGAAGAATAAGTTAGAGGTACAGAAAGTATTAGAACTGTTTCAAGCCTCTGTTTTTAAAGAAAAATTTACCGAATCTTCTGAAAATAGTGAATTGCTAAAGATGAAAGCCTATCTGGATAGAATGGAAAAAGAAAAGAAAAAGAAAGTTTATATGCCACTATTTTCAAAAAAGCAGAAAGAGAGCATTAAGTCAATCGATAAGGTAGCAAACAAAGAAATAGAGCGCCAGGAAGAAGAGAGGAAGGAAGAAGAGAGGAGATGCAAAGAGGAAACGGAGCGAAAAAAACAAGAGGAACTAAGAAAAAAGGAACATATTTTTAAAAACAAGGCAGAAGGAACTGTTTATATTCCAACAGAAAAAGGAACAATTATAGTACAAAATGAAGATGGCATCGAAGACGATACTTTTTGGCTGTACGTCAATGATAATAAAATTGGTTATATAGAATACCCTGAAGGTGGTTCTATTTCTTTTGTCGTAAATTTTAATAAAGGAATCAATAAAATTGAACTTAAATTTGACTGTTCAAGTGGAGTAGGAACCGTTGCATCTATTAATATAGCAGGATTTAAAACATTATTCGGTGGAGAAGTGAATCACACATGGATGGCTGTAGTAGATGAATAAGGAAAAAACATTTAAAAATATAAAATCTTTTCAGGAGTCGTAAGCGATGAATGACAAAAACAAAAAGACGTTAAGGGACAATGGTTCCATCACTCCCTCCGGAGTTTCCCGCTCCG
>CAZAJW010000294.1:0-10789 GCA_964485485.1 uncultured Atribacterota bacterium
GGTGGTAAGATAAATCCCTTGATTGGAGCTGCTGGAGTATCAGCTGTGCCAATGGCTGCTCGGGTAGCTCAAACTGTAGGTCAACGTGCTAACCCTCGAAATTTTCTATTAATGCATGCCATGGGACCTAATGTTGCCGGAGTAATTGGTACTGCTGTGGCTGCAGGTGTTATGTTGACACTTTTACAGTAAGGATGAGTGGTTAGATAAATAAGCATTATGATTTTAACTTAAATATAAATAATATAAGTAGAATAATTATTTGAGTTATTAGTTGTAATAGTTATAGTTATAAAATTATATTTATTACTTCAAAAATAAAGTAGGGAAATAAATGCACCTTTATGCTATATTAGTAGAGGTGCATTTTTACAACTATTTATAGATGTGCTAAAATGTTACCTATCTTTTCAGATTATAATCGAGGTAAAAAGCTAGTGAAAATTAGTTCCAAAAATATATTTATTTTTTTTATTTTAATTGCTTTTATCTTATCAGTCATAGTGGGCATTCAACGCTCTAAATTAGAAAATGATTTCAAGCAAGTAGATTTGGTAATGAGTTTGAATAAGATAAGAGAGTTAGCTCTTAAAGATGGATATGATGAAAATGAATTGCTTAAACAACTACAACTAAAAGGAATATCCAGCATAGCAGTCCAGGAAGATACGATTGAGACATTATCCTTCCAAGGCAAAGTAGCATTTTTAACAACCAATGATTTGACAAGCTTGAACTATATACAGGACATAGTTATCCCTGAGGTAGAAGATGTTTCCCCCGGTGAACTTGTAATTATGTGTAAGGATTATTCTTTGTTTCAAAGGATAGAAAATGTTTTCCAGCAATATCTTGGCAAAAATCTGGTTCAAGAATATCTGTTTAATGGAGACATTTACAGTTTGGTATTGCGCGGGGATGAAGAGGAATTAGTCAAATTAGGTTTGGGATTTTCCGAAGAAGATATTACCAGAATCCAAGCCCTTGGATTCAATGTTATTTTAAGGCCTAGAAATTCACCGAAAGTAGCACCTGAAATGGTACAACAAAAATTAGAAACTATAGGAAGATTGATGAATATTTCTATGGTTATATTTGATGATGAAGAAGCCCTTGGTTACCCATCTATAAAAATGCTCTCTGAGACAGCACAGTTCTTGCAAGAGAATCATTATCCCTTTGGTATTATTGAATTTACTTCTCAAAAGGGCATTCATACGGTTGCCTCAAATAGTAGTCAATTGGCAGTAAGAGTACATAGTATTACCAAAGAGGAAATGGAAAAGATTACCATGAATACAGCCATTGAAAGATGGACCAGGGCAGCACAAGAAAGAAATATCCGGCTTTTCTATCTGAATCCGTTTTTAAAAATACGTGAAGGAAATTTAGTTCAATACAATCTTGATTATATTGAAAGTATAAGAAATGAACTTGTCCGTAATAATTACTCGATAGGTAAAGCTAGTTTATTCCCAACTTATCAAGTGTCACCCATATTTATTTATATTATTGGCTTGGGAATTATATCTGCCGGAATATTACTGTTAATGGAATTTTTAAATATTTCTAAAAAACATGAACTGATATTATTCATAGTTAGTTTTATATTTTTGTTTATTATTGATAAAATAGGCGGGGTAATATTGTTAGTGAAGATTCTTGCCCTGGCCAGTGCTTTAATATTTCCCACACTGGCAATTATAATGAACAAGAATTATTTTTTAAAGGTTCCAATAAATAGAGATAGAGATAAGACTTCAACTAATATTAACTTAGCTTGCTGTTCCTATATAGGATTGTTAAAAAATATATTTACTGGCATTACCAGGATTATGATGATTTCCTTAATTGGTGGATTAATCATTGGAGCATTATTAACACATTATCAATTTATCCTGGCCATCCAACTGTTTAGTGGAATAAAAATTGCCTATATTTTTCCTTTAATTTTAGTGACATTTTATTTATGGTGGATAAGCAAAGAAGACAAAAGATTCTTGGTTGAAGATTTTAAAAAGCCGATTTTATTTGAACATGCTTTTTTATTATTTATCTTTTTGGTCTTTGGAGTAATCTATATTGTAAGATCAGGGAATTTTTCTTTTTTGCCGGTACCGGATATAGAAGAAAAAATGAGGTTATTTCTAGAAACATTCTTGGTTGCCAGGCCTAGAAGCAAGGAATTTTTAATTGGCTATCCCTTGCTTTCCCTCGCCATTACCATGAATTACTTAGGCTTTAATTATTTGAAGCTCCCTGTTGTAATTATGGGAACAGTTGCTTCTGTTACCATAGTAAATACATTTTGTCATGTACATACTTCTCTTTCCTTTTCATTATTAAGAACATTTCATGGCTATTGGTTAGGGTTATTATTGAGCATTGTGCTAACTTTAATTATATATCTTTTCTTTAAGAATTTTAGGGCAAAGTCAGATGGCAAAAAAAATGAGCAGTCTTAAGCCTATTATGGTTTCCGGATATTTTGGCTTTGGAAATTGCGGGGATGAAGCCATTTTGATGTCAATGATACAGGAATTCTCAAAATCTATCTCTAAAGGTAAGATTGTAATTCTTTCACAAGATCCTAAAAAAACAAAACTACTTTATCAGGTAGATGCTGTTCACAGATTAAATCCTATCTTGATTATTTCCCGAATGAAAAAGTCAAGTGTTTTTATTAGCGGTGGAGGAGGACTATTGCAAGACGCTAGCGGGAAAGGTTTCAGTATATTATATTATTTGAGCCTGCTTTTTCTTGCCAGCTTGTTTAATATTCCTACTGTCATTTATGGCCAGGGAATTGGACCGGTACAAAATAATATCAATAAAAAATTGATTAAATGGGTTTTAACGCGGGTAGATCTAATTATGGTTAGGGATAAACAATCTAAAATTTTCCTGGAAAAATTAGGTGTTAAAAAAAATAAACCAATTATCGTAAATGCTGATACTGCTTTTTTGTTAAAGGAAAAAGAAGTACACAAATCAATCAAGGAAAAATATAGACTGGAGCATTCCCAGGGAATCGCAGCCAAAAATATGAAGATAGCTTTGGTAATTAGAAATTGCATAGAGGTAGGGGTGGATTATGAAAGTAAAATAATAAAATATGCCGGGATAGCGGATCATTTAATTGAGAAATACCAGGCAAATTTATTTTTCATTCCATTTCAGGTTCAAACCGACCTGCCTCTTATGAAAGACATTATAAAAAAAATGAGGTTTTCAACAGCAAAGTGTATCGAAGAAGAATTACATCCCGATGAAATATTGTCCCTTATTTCTAATTTTTCACTAATGATCGGTATGAGGCTTCATTCGATAATTTTTGCTACTATAGCAAATAAGCCTTTTATTGCGATAGACTATGATCCCAAGGTAAAATATTATGTTCATTCGCTCAACCTTCCTGAATTATTAATAAATCTAAACCAATTAACTGTAAAAAATCTTGATAATAAGTTAAAATATATAGAAGCTAACCGAGAGATGATTCAGTCTAATTTAAAATTAAAAAAAGAACAATTTGAACGGGAAGCATTTTCTAATGCTCAACTATTCTTTCAATTTATTGAGCAAAAATGTATTAGAAAGGAATTGAAAAATAATTGATTCGAATGTTTCATGTTTTTAAAACTTTTCCCAATAAGATTCATGCTTTATGGGATGTTAATATACATATTAAAAAAGGAGAATTTGTTTTTCTAGTGGGACCTACGGGGGCCGGTAAAACAACTTTCTTAAAATTAATTTATCGTGGCATGCTTCCATCTAAGGGACAAGTTATTGTTGACGGTGTTAATTTGGCTAGATTAAAGACTTCATTAGTACCATATTTAAGAAGAGAAATCGGTGTTGTATTTCAAGATTTTAAGCTTCTTTACGACCGAAATGTATTTGAGAATGTAGCATTTAGCTTAAGGGTAGTAGGCACTAAAAATGCTATTATAAGGCAAGAAGTTAATAATATTCTAAATATTATCGGGCTTTATCATAAAAAAAATACAAATCCTCATTTGCTTTCAGGGGGTGAACAACAAAAACTTTGTATAGCCAGGGCTGTTGTTAGCCATCCTCTGATATTGTTGACTGACGAACCAACCGGTAATTTAGACCCGGAAACCTCCTGGGATATTATGAAATTATTGTTTAAAATTAATATTTGGGGCACAACGGTAATTATGGCATCACATGATAAATTGATGGTAGATAAAGCGCAAAAACGGGTTGTTAGAATAGAACGTGGTGAAGTTGCTTCTGATACTCAGAAAGGAATCTATTCATAGTAATGCTAAGAAATATGTTTTTTTATATCAAAGAGGCTTTCCTGAGTACCAAAAAAAATGGAATAATGAGTTTTGCCACTATAATAAGCTTAACTGCTACTTTAATAATTGTCGGGATGTTTCTTCTTATATCTCTTAATATTAACTTTTTTCTGAATGATATAGAATCACAATTGGTAGCAATTGCCTATTTGAAAGATAATATCTCGGAAGAAGATATTAACAAATTAGTTCAAGACACAAGTGAGTTGCAAGGAGTGAAGGAAGTACGATATATATCTAAAGAAGAAGCTTTTCAAAGGTTGAGAGAGGATTTATCTGAACATGAAGATATGTTGGCTGGTATTCCGGAAAATCCCTTGCCTGCTTCTATTGAAATTTTAGTGACAGAAACGGACTTTTTAGAAGAGATTGCCTTTCAATTGAATCAATATAATGGAATTGAAGAAGTCAATTATGGTGGTCAATTAACCAAAAATTTGATATTAGTTTTTGATTTTGTACGCAATACTGGATTAGCAATAATTTCTTTATTAATTTTTGTTGCAGTATTAATTATGGTCAGTGTAATTAAAATAAGCGTCCATTCCAGACATGAGGAGATAGAAATAATGTCACTGGTTGGGGCTACTAGTTGGTTTATTCGGTGGCCTTTTATTATAGAGGGTTTTTTAAAGGGATTGTTTTCATCTTTTCTAGCGGTTATTGTGCTTACTAAAGGCTATCTTTATTATATGGAAAAGATTAGAATGATTCTTCCCTTTTTAAATGTTTCTTCAGATCAGGTTATTCTGATAAGAATTGCATTAATAATTATATTATTAGGAGTTTTTATTGGAATTTTTGGAAGCATGATTTCTCTCAGGAAAATAAGGTATGAGGAATTATGAAAACATATTTTGATATTAGAGAAAGAAAATATATATTAACCATTTTAATTATAATAATTTTTTTCTTTAGTTTTTTCTGGTATATCGAAAAGGCGAATGCTGCCAATCAACCTATCAGTATCGAGGAGCAAGAGGAAAAATTAAAGCAGATAGAGAATCGGAAAAAAGCTATTGAACAGGAATTAGAACACTTAAAGCAAGAAGAGACTGATTATGAAAAATCCCTGAAAAAGATAGAGAAACTACTGGATACAGCGGAAAAAGAACTCCAGGCAGCAAAAACAAGTTACGACAATACCTTAAAACAGATAGAAAAGCTCGAAGAAGAGCTAGAAATAGAACAAAACAAATTGGATTTACAGTTGATTATTTTAAAAAACAGATTGAAAAAGTTTTATAAATATAATAATATTACATATCTGTCTGTCTTATTAGAAAGCAAGGATTTTTCACAGTTTTTAAACAGATATCGTTATTTGGGATGTATATTGAAAGATGATGCGGATATTATAAAACAAGTCAAAGAACAAGTAGAATTTGTAAAAAAACAAAAAGACAGCCTGGAAAATAAAAAGGAAATTACCAAATTACTTGAACAGGAGATCGAAAAAGAAAAAGAAAATATCGAAATATCGGCAGAAGCAAAAAGTAAATATATAGCCAAGATTGAAGAAGAAAAGAAAAAGCAGTTAGCCATACTGGAAGAATTAGAAAAATCTTCAGCCCAGATAATGGAAATTATTGAACTGGCTTATCAGGAGAGAGAAAAAGCCAGGCAGGCCCAACAGCAGGCTCAGTCAAAAAAGGCGGGGGCTGAAGCTACAAGAAAAGAGCCAACTTTACAGCCAAAAAAAGGAATATTTCAACTGCCTTTACAGGGTTCAATTATTTCCAATTATGGGCAACAAAGACAGCCGGAATCAAATGCCTATGTATTCAATTCCGGTATTGATATAAGTGCGCCACTGGGTGAAGCAGTTCGAGGAGCTTCGTTCGGGACAGTTATTTATATCGGAAATGTTAAAGGATATGGAGAAATTATTATTTTAGACCATGGCGGTAATGTAGTAACTTTATATGCCCACCTTTCCAAAGTATTGATTAAGATGAATGATCAAGTGTCAAAAGGGCAGATAATAGGACAAGTAGGTACTAGTGGAGGTGCGCCTTCGCCTAGATTACATTTTGAAGTCAGGGTTGAGGGTAAACCAGTTAATCCATTTGACTGGCTATAGGATTTGGTTAAAAAGTAGCAAAAAGTTAAACCTCTATTAGAGGTTCTTGAAACCGCCCGCTCTGCGGGTGCAGTATTTACTAAACGAATATAGAAAAGAATTAGGTGGTTTTACGATATGAAAAAAAGTTTGAGAAAATTAAGTTATGTAGTAATGATTATTATATTGGTCGGCCTATTTTTTGTAGTCCCCTTATATAATAATAAAGCCGAAAGCCAGGCTGATAGTATTTTCAATGATTTAGAGCCATTTTTCGAGTCAATTAGCATTATTAGAAGCGAATATATTGAAAAGAATATTGATGTTAAAAAATTAGCTCAAGGAGCAATAAGGGGGATGTTAAAAGAACTTGATGACCCTTATTCGCGTTATTTAGACCCAATAAGTTTTCAAAGGGAACAGGAGAACCTTTTTATGGGTCATTTTGATGGACTGGGTATTACTATAACTATAGTAGATGAACAGTTAACGGTGATTTCTCCTATCGAGGATAGTCCCGCATACCAAGCTGGTGTTGAAACAGGGGATAATATTATGGAAATTGATGGTGAAACAACCAAAGGCATGACTTTAGATGAGGCTGTCAATATACTACGTGGAGAAAAAGGCACTATAGTAACTCTAACCATTGAAAGAGAAAATGAAGAGGAATTATTAGAAATTGAAATTATCAGGGATACAATTACCATAGAAGCGGTAAAGGAAAAAATAATAGAAGATGACAAAATTGGCTATATTCGTATTTCGACTTTTAATGCTAATACAGGTAGCGAGTTGAAAGAAGCTTTAAATGATTTTGAAAAAGAGTCATTAGAAGGAATTATCGTTGACTTGAGGAATAATCCTGGTGGACTCCTGGAATCTGCAATAGAAGTAGCAAGTCAATTTATTAAGGATGGAAATATTGTCAGGATAAATAGCAGGAATAATGTAATAAAGGATTACGATTCTTATGGTAATCAATATCCAGATTGGCCCCTTGTGTTATTGGTCAATATTGGAAGTGCCAGTGCTTCTGAAATTGTTGCTGGAGCTATACAGGATATGAATAGAGGTACAATATTAGGAGAAACCACTTTTGGCAAGGGATTGGTTCAGCAAGTATATTCATTATCAGATAATTCTGCAGTTATGGTTTCAACTTCTGAATACTACACACCAAATGGTCGGGTTATAAATAATGTTGGTATTGAACCGGATATCATCATTCCGATTGATAAAGAAGTCGAAGAAGATATTCAACTCGAGGCAGCAGTTGATTTATTATTAAATAGAGATACTTTAAATAAAAAATAAATGAGAAACAAGATGGATAAGAAACTATGGAATTATGTGTTTTCAATATTACTATCCGCGATTCTCTTATTATTATTGGGAATATTTGTACATCTAGACAGTAATCATAAGGTGAATGGAAAGCCACTCGGTCCAGGTGTTATTTCTGAGGAAACAAAGAAACAAGAAGAAGACATTCAGGATAAAGAAGTACCGTTTTTGTATGAAATATTCAGCAAAAAAGATGAAGAGTTACAATTATTTCATAAATTTATGAAGGATAGAAGGGTAGATATAGGCGGAAAACCAAAAGTAGCAATCATCATAGATGATTTAGGCTATCAGAAAGAAATTGCTGAACGTATTTTAAATCTTAAATTCCCTGTTGCTATTTCTGTTTTGCCTTTTCTTTCTGATTCACAACTTGTTGCAAAAATGGCAAAAGAGAAGGGAATGACTGTCTTGTTACATTTACCTATGGAACCCCATGATTCAAATGTTAATCCAGGCAGGGGTGCAATTTTTTCTACCATGAACGAGGAAGAGATAAGAAATAAAATACTAACCAATTTACTTGAATTTCCGGAGGCGGATGGTATTAATAATCACATGGGCTCAAAAGTAACCGAAAACAAAGAAATTATGAGGATTATATTAGATGAAATCAAGGAAAGAGATATATTTTTTATTGATAGTATGACCAGTCCTGACTCTGTTGGCTATAAATTGAGTAAAGAGATGGGTATTAAGACTGCCTTCCGTTCTGTTTTTCTGGATAATGAACAAAATGTAGATTATATACGCAACCAGATTAGCTTATTGAAAGAATTTGCTATAAGAAACGGAAGCGCTATTGCAATAGGACACCCTTATTGCAACACTGTTGATGTATTGAATGAATTAGATATTTTATTAGAGGCAGAAGGGATTGAAATTGTAAAATTAGAGGAATTACTGGAATAAATATAAATAAAAAAGTATTATCATTATTTAACTATAAAAAACTATCTTCTATGAAGGTGGTAATGATTAAATAAAATTTTTTATCATAAAAAAACAAGATAAGCTAGCTGACAATTTTTTACCTGAAGTCCAAAGTTATAAGTTTTCTTGTTTAACAAATATTGCAGCTAAAGTATAAATAAAGAATCAAAAGAAAAAGAGCTAAAAAGTTAAACCCCTATTAGAGGTTTTTAAAGATATCCGCTCTGCGGGTGCGATATTTACTAGAACAATATATGGGATATGTTTTAGATTTAATTCAATAAAGGCAGTTTAACATAAATATCATCTTTGGAGGAAGCATGGAAAATAATATCAAAAAAATACGGGTAAGATTTGCTCCTAGTCCGACAGGATATTTACATATCGGGGGAGCAAGAACAGCATTATTTAATTGGCTTTATGCTAGACATTATGGTGGCACATTTATTTTAAGAATCGAAGATACGGACAAATTAAGGTCGACTCCGGAAGCTGTTAATGGCATCCTGGATGGCATGAAATGGCTCGGCCTTGATTGGGATGAAGGTCCCGAGAAGGGTGGAGAGTATGGCCCTTATTTTCAGATGCAAAGGCTACATATCTACCAAAAATATACTGATAGGCTTTTGGCAGATGGCAAGGCATATTACTGTTACTGTACTGCTGAGGAGTTGGAAGAGAGGCGTAAAAGGCAGTTAGCTGAGGGTGGAAATGCTTTGTATGACCGGAAATGTCTTAATTTAACTGAATCCGAAAAAAGAAAATACGAAAATGAAGGTAGAAAACCGGCAGTACGGCTGAAAATGCCCGGGGATCAAATTGTTGTCAATGACTTGATAAAAGGGAAAATGGATTTTGATAGCAGACTTCTCACGGATTTTGTCATTATCAAGTCAGACGGAATCCCGACCTACAATTTTGCCGTAGTCATTGATGATATTTTAATGAAAATATCATTAGTCATGCGTGGTGATGATCATATTTCAAATACACCTAAGCAAATTGTTATTTACCAGGCATTAGAAGCAGAAATTCCGGATTTTGCCCATATACCTATGATTATGGGACCGGATAACACACGGTTAAGTAAGCGTCATGGTGCAACATCGGTTATGGAATATAAAAGAATGGGCTTCTTACCCGAAGCAGTTGTAAATTATATTGCCCATTTGGGCTGGTCATCAGGAACCAACCAGGAATTATTTTCTATTGATAAACTAGTGGAGGGCTTTACCTTGGATAAAGTATCCAGCCATTCTGCTATATTTGATATGGAAAAATTGAATTGGTTTAATGGTGAATATTTAAAAAACATGCCTGCAGAAAAATATGCCAACATGTTATTGCCATATTTGCAGGAAGTTAATTTTGTGGATAGCTCGATAAGTGATGAACAGTTTAAGTGGTTAAAAAAAGTGATTTCCCTTATGAAAAGCAGGGTAAGGAATTTCAGGCAATTTTTAGAATATGCAGATTATTTTTTTAGTGATAATTTTAAGGTTGAAGATGATGCTGCTAAGGTGCTTGAACAGGAAGGCGTCAAAGAAACGTTGGGTGAGTTGGCAAATAGATTGAGTCAATTAAACCAATGGACAGAAGAAAATATTGAGCAGGTAGTAAGAGATATTGCCGGTGAAATGAATTTAAAAGGTAAGCAGATTATTCATCCTACTAGAGTCTCTCTTTCAGGTAAAAAAGTGGGGCCAAGTTTATTCGCCTTGATGGAGGTATTGGGAAAAGAACAAAACATCAGACGTTTAGAGCGAACAGTAATGAAATTAGATAAAAATAAAGGCAAATAATAAAATAAAAAGGATTTTATGAATAATTATTTGACCTATACAAAATATGTTGTAAAATATTAATGTTGATAATGTAAAAGATTGAGGGATCGTCTAGTGGTAGGACACCAGACTCTGGATCTGGGAACGGTGGTTCGAGCCCACCTCCCTCAGCCATTTATAATAAAGGCAGAGTTTCTCAAAATATTTTAAGAAACCCTGCCTTTATTATTGACCCGAGCATACAAGTAGAGAAAATAATTAACAAACCAACTTATCTACCAATATATCTAAAGAATATCTTTGTTTTAAAAGTCAATAATGATATAATA
>CAZAJW010000295.1:0-1817 GCA_964485485.1 uncultured Atribacterota bacterium
AGACTGATTATATTAGCGGTTTGTAAAATTTGTTAAAACGCTACTTGCAATATTGTCGGCATGATCGCCAATTCTTTCAAGGTTTCTTAAGGTATCTGTAAATATAACATCTGTTCTGACATCACATGTGCCTTCCTTTAGTCTTCTTATATGGTTTTTTTTGAATTTCTTCTCGGAAGCATCGATCTGATCTTCCAGCTCAATTACTTTTTTAGCCAGTTCTTTGTCATCTTTTTTAAGAGATCTTATAGAATCATTGTATGCCGACCTTGCTTTTTTAAACATTAAGTCCATTTCTTTTTTTGCTATTTCTGTAAACTTTTCTTCTTTACTTATTTTATCCATTGCAGAAACAGCTATATTATTTGAGAGGTCTGCTGTTCTTTCTATATCTGTAATAGCATGCAATAGCTTGATATGCATTTGATATTCTTTCTCACTTAGTTCATTGGTCGGGATTCTATCAACATAATTTTCTGCAAAATAGCAAAGGTCATCAATTAAATCCTCATTTTTAAAAACTTCTTTAGCAGCTTTTTCATCATTTTTGATCAATGCTCTATTGGAAAGGTCCAGCATGTTTAAAGCAATTTTAGAAATCCTGTTTATTTCCCTGGAAGCCTGAGAAAGAGCCATAAAAGGAGTTCTTAAAAATCTTTCATCCAAATATTTTGATCCTCTTTCTTCTGTTTTGATAATCTCTCCCGGGATTACTTTCTTGGTTAGTGTAACTAAAAAACCTGTGAATGGTAATATCAGCAAAATAGAGATGATATTATAGATTGTATGAGCATTGGCAATCTGTCTGGGTAGGCTGGCGGAAGTCATGCTTATCAAAGAGGAGTAGGGCTGGATAAAGGGTATAAATATTGCAACTGTTACCACATTCATAAATATCTGAATAAATGCTGCTCTTTTTGCTGACCTGCATGAACCAAGGGAAGCAATAAATCCTGTTACACAGGTTCCGATGTTGGCTCCGAGTATCAGAGCAATAGCAGCAGGCAGGCTTATTACATTGCCCATACCCATTGCTATTGCAAGGCCTGTTGTAGCAGAGCTGCTCTGGATGACTGCTGTAAAAATAGCTCCCGCAAATATACCCAGTATAGGTATTGAACCGAATCTTACCAGGGTATCGATAATAACTGGATAGTCCATTATACCTTTTGCGCCATCTGACATAGTTTTCATTCCCAGGAATAATATGCCGAAACCGAGAAGTATCTGTCCTATTTGACTGTATTTTCTAAACTTTGGAAATATATACAGGACGAAGCCGGCAATAATCATTAGAAGGAAAAAATTACCGATGGGAAATGCAACTATTTGTGCAGTGACAGTAGTACCTATTTCCTGTCCCATTATTATTCCCACTGACTGTTCAAGTGTTAATAAACCGGCATTCATTAAACCGATCTGGGTAACCATAGTCAGGCTGCTGCTCTGGATTAGAGTAGTGGTTACTGCCCCTACAAGGATACCCTTATACTTGTTGCTGGTCATTCTTTCAAGGAGTTTTTTTAACTTTGAGCCAGCAATCTTTTTTAGACCGTTACTTAACATCCTGATTCCAAAAAGAAATAGGGCAAGACCGGCAAAAACCTGTAAGATTATATCAAATTGCTTCATTGTCCCATCCCGGAGGATAAAATTGATAATTGATAATATTATTGCAAATTATTTCTTTTAAAAAATTTAGAAATATAAACATTGAAAATAATTTTATTATTTTTTTTATTATAATCATAGAAAAATTGTAAGTTAAAACAAGAAATTATTTCATTAATCAAATATTTAAAGCAATAATATTTTAA
>CAZAJW010000296.1:0-14843 GCA_964485485.1 uncultured Atribacterota bacterium
GTAATACCCAATAGAAGATTGGCAAACATTGCTGGAATTTTCTCAATAGAAATAATATAAGAAAAAGAGAAGGCAGCTCCAACAATTAGTGTTAATTTACCGGTAGTCGTTGCCGTATCTATAATTATTTTTTTAAGTTCCTCCCATCCTAAAGCTTTATAAAAGGTAAAAGATATTATTAGGGCATAAAAACCAGCCAAGGCACCTGCTTCAGTTGGAGTTACAATGCCTGTATAAATTCCGCCAATAAGAATTACAGGAGTTAATAAGGCAGGGATAGCATTAAAAGTAATTTTCAAAAATTCACTCCAATTGCAACTCCCCTCTCTTGGGAATCCTCTTTTTTCAGCAATAATGGCAATATAAATCATCAGTGCTATACCAACCAATATTCCTGGGATCATGCCACCGATAAATAATTTGCCGATAGAAGCACCTGAAAGCATTGCATAAAAAACCATCGGAATACTAGGAGGAAAAATTGGTCCTATTGTAGCTGAAGCTGCAGTAATAGCACAACTAAAACCATCACTATATCCATGTCGTCTCATAGCTTCGATTTCCATTAAACCTAAGCCAGAAGCATCTGCAATTGCCGAACCGGTCATTCCGGAAAAAATAATTGATGCAACTACATTAACATGACCTAAACCACCACGCCATCGACCAACAATAGCATTAGCAAAATTAAAAATACGGTTTGTTATTTCTCCACTATTCATAACATTTGCTGCAAAAACAAATAAAGGTACTGCAATAAGGACAAATTTTACATCCAGTTGCGTTAAAAATTGCGTGGCTACCATTTGTAAGCCAGTAGCTGGTCCAGGCGCTAAAAGGCAATAAAATATTGAACTCATCATCATGCCCAATGCAATAGGCATACCAATTACGAAAGTTATAATAAAACATAAGATAAAAACAAATAATGGAAGCTCCATTTTAAAACTCTCCCTTACGATAGCGAACTATATCCACATATATATCATATATAAATCTTCCAATCATTATCATCATAAATACTAAAAATGGGGAATAAGCATAGTTCATTGGTATTTTAAGAACATTGGTTTTTTTAAATGACATAAAAACTATCCAACGATAAGTAGGCACAAAAGCAATAACAAATGAAGTTAGAAGCATAATATTCCCAATTACTCTCATCCACCATTTCGATTTAGGCTTAGCACTGTCGTAAATCATTGTAAACTTAACATGTTCATCTCTTCTGTGGGCATAACATGCCCCAAATAGAGTTGTCCAAATAAACATTAATAGGGTAAATTCTAATGGCCAAGTTAAAGGGACTAAAAAATACCGGTAAAAAACTTGAAGCATAAAAACAATAAACAATAAACAGAAAGTTATCGCTGGAATATATATCTCAATAAGATCTAATATAAATCTGCCTTTCATTCTCAACCAAGGTTTCTTCTCCAAAATATTTTCACCTCTTTACAAGATGAACCCGTCATTTTTTTATTCTTCAAAACATAAAGACGGGTTCATCTTTTGGTTACATTATCTTAATAACACAAAATTAACTGCAGATCATCTAATTAGGATTTGCCGCCTGAATTCTTTCATAAAGATCCATATCCCAATCTTTGGAAATGTCAGAGCTTTCATTCAGGTACGACCATTGAGCATATTCAGCAAAGGCCTCTTTATCAGGATCTTCGATGACTATCATTCCTTCATCTTTAAAGAATTGAATCAGCTCTTCTTCTGCCTTCAAATTTGTCTCGGCACAAAATTCTCTCGCCTTATCTATGGCTTTACGAATAACCAATTGATCTAGTTCACTTAATGATTGCCATTTTGCTTCATTGATTGTAGGCCATACTGTGTTAACTACATGATCAGTTAATACAATGTATTTGGTAACTTCATAGAACTTGGCATTATAATCAGTTGGCAGCGGATTATCCTGCCCTTCTATTGCACCTGTTTTGAGTCCCATATACACCTCTCCAAAGCTCATAGGAGTAGGATTCCCTCCAAGAGCTTTACCTAAGGCAATCCATGCCGGGCTAGCAGGTGTTCTTAACTTAACACCTTTCATATCTTGAGGTGTTCTTACTGGTCCTACTTTTTCTACCAGGTTAAGCTGTCTGGTACCTAAATAAAATGCAGCTAGAGGTCTTACTCCTGTTTTTTGGGCAACATCTTCAAATATTTCTTTTCCAATTTCACCATTTAATACACGGTCCATGTGGTCAAAACCTGAAAAAGTATAGACTGCTCCAACCATAGAAAGATAAGGAACAAATTCAGCAAGCCAATTATCACTGAAATATGCCATATCTAAGGTACCCTCTCTACAAGCTGCTAGCTCTGCCTCCTGGGTATATATTTCTCCTCCGACATAAAGATCGACAGTTATTTTGCCATCAGAAAGTCTTTCAACTTCCTCTTTAAAAACAGTCATTGCCTTAGTATGTGCATCCTCAGGGACACTAACGGAAGACCAGGACAAGTTGATTTGAGCTAAGGCACCCATACTGGCAACACCAACAAAAGCCATTGCTAATAATATTGCTATCCATTTTTTAAAATTCATTATTTATTACCTCCTTATTTTTTAATTTAATTCAACTTTAAACATTTTTTATCATCCATATTCAGATTTTTCTTTTTCTTCACCTCCTATTTCTTTTTTTCCTTAAATTTAATCTAACCACCTTGAAATAAATTACTACAGACATCTGATTTTCCTGAATATAAAATATTTTAGGGTTTTTACTCTTTTAATTCTTTCACTTTTTTTATTATACATGATTAAAAGCCTTCATTACAAAATATTTTCCTTGTTGTGATTACCCTAATTTTTATAATTAAACTCATTATTTTTAATTATTCCATAGTTTTAAAATGCTTTTAGAGGTGAAACGGGGAAACATTGTTTCATCAAAATGTAGCAATAAACCTCGTTTCTCTCCTTCGATTTTTTTCTTCATTCTATAGATATATTTTTCAGCGGTTTCCTGATCATTTTTAGGCCATAAACCAAAATAGACTTTGTGATGTTTTAAAAACTTATCCATGGTATTTTCAAAATCGTAACTCTCTGGGTTTCCTAGATTAATAGCACGAACTCCTTTCATCTTCAAATAAGCATCCAGCAAATAGTCATGTTTCCCGCAATAATGAATAAATCCTCCACCAAAAGCTTCCAGCCCTCGGCAATCATAAGGAATAACAAACTCATCAATATGTTGGGGAGAGAGTAAGGTTGCACTATCCTCTGAAATCCGGGTACCGCCATTGGCCATATAAATTCCCCTGGCCAGTGCATGGCCATGATAACAGCTATCTATTGGTTCATTAATTATCCTTTTTAACCTCTTGCTTACCTCAATGTACAATCTGGTTGAAAAATCCAGCAAATGATGGACTAATTCGGGATCATCATACACAGCCAGGAATATTTCCTGCCCAAGAATTGCATGGGCAATATCAAAAGGTCCCTGGGTATCAGGCAAATAAACATGAATCCATGGGGGGACTGTTTCTCGAAAATATTGCAGGTATTCTATTGCTCTTTGCATCACTGGATTTTTATCTAAATCAGGAAAAGATATTGTTTTAATTTCCTCTTTTGATAAATGTGAAGTCAGCCAGGCAAAGGTGTCTTTAGGGACTTCAAATGATAATCCCAGCATAGCAGGTATAAAAATTGTTCCAAAATTTGGACGAAGACAGACAACTGCATCATGGATATCTTTAGCACAATCAAGTATTTCTTCCAGATGAGCAAATAACATTTTTTCTTTATCATAAAATTGCTCTTTCATGTTATAGGTCCATCCGGGTACAGTTTGATGGCGTGGTTTCCAGAAAATAAGAGGAAGGGTATCAACTTTTTCCCCTTCCAACACTTGACTAATTTTTTTCTCACCATCAGGATTAATATTTTTTTTATATTCAATTTTATCTAATATTTGTCTAATTTTAACGGGCATATATTAACGCCTTTATTATTAAAATATTAATCAATTAAATAAATATTATGGACTATAAATAAGGTTTATCTAATAGACCAAGCCCTTCGATTTCACTTTTTACTTTCTCTTCTAATGCTTTTGAAATTGGAAGTAGAGGTCGCCTAGGTTTACCTATATCGATTCCCCTGAATTTAATACAACTGTACATCATAGAAATTTGGTGTCCCTGGGAAAGTATATCAATCAGTTTAAGTATCTTATTTTGCAAATGAATTGCTTCTTTTGTATCTCCCTGTTGAAAAAAATGATACAAAGCTACATTTAATTCGGGGAAGGCATTAACAGTGCCACTGGTAAACCCTTTCACGCCCATATTCAAAGCAGCTAAAGCCATTTTTTCAGTCCCCATCAATAAATTAAATCCGGGGGGACTAAATCTCAAGTAATCACAATGCAGCTGGAAATTTTCACCGGCATCTTTCATTCCCCGGTAGCCTAATTCAACCAATCTTTTAAATAAATGGACAGAAATCAGATTTCCTGTCCATTTATTATTATATGCATAAACGGGTATATCTACTGCATCCTTTATTGCCTTAAAATGCATATACATTGCTTCTTCCTCACTAGGAATGTAAAAAGGAGGAATACTAGCAATAGCATTTACCCCCAATGATTGGGCATGCTGAGCTAAATTTACAGTAGTTTGAGTATCTACAGCTCCTATTTGGGCAATAATTGGAACTCGGTGGCGATTTATCTTAACAGTAAATTCCAGTACTTTTTTTCTCTCTTCTGGTTTCATTAAGGGGCCTAAACTCACCGATCCACAGGGGAAAAACCCATCCACTCCTTTGTCTATAAGAAATTCAATTAGATTTTCCAAAGCAGAATAATCTATTTTCTCATTTTGGTCAAATGGTGTGAATAAAACAGGAATAACACCTTCAATATTTTTTGACATGTTTTAACTCCCACTTAACTGATAATATTTAATTTCTCTAACATATTTCTAATTTTTACTTTTTCTTCTTCTGTTGCAGGCATAAGTGGTAAACGTGGAATCCCTGCATTATAGTCAAGCATATTCATGGCTGCCTTTAATAATGCAACAGGATTAGACCGATTATTTTGGCCAAATGATCTATAAAGAGGCAACAACGATTGTTGTGTTTTTGCTACTTCAGATACGTTTCCTTTAATAAAGTTATTAATCATATCTCTCATAACCTTACCTATAATATGAGAAGCGCCACTAATAACGCCTCCTATCCTTTCTTCTCCGCCCTGTGCAAAAGCCTCTATAATCATACTATCATCACCACAATAAATTATAAAATCTTCCGATGTAGCATTAATAAACTCGGTCATCTGTTTAGGATTAAGCTCTGCCTCTTCTTTAATGGCAACAATATTATCGATTTCTGACAATTTAGCAACGGTTTCAGGGTTAAGATTCACTCCGGCAAAGATAGGAATATTATATAAAGTGATATTCATATCTGTAGCATTGGCAACATTCTTAAAATGATTAAATATTTCTGATTGATTGGGCTTGGTATAAAATGGGCTGGCTATCATAACTGTATCATAGCCTATGTTTTCTACAGCCTGAGTTAATTGAATGGTTTCTATAGTTGAGATACAGGCTGTTCCAGCAATCATAGGTATTTTGGAACCAACAGCATCTTTCATAGTCTGAAATAACTTTACTCTTTCCTCAAAGTTCATGGAGAAAAATTCTCCTGTAGTTCCAGAGATAATTAAAGTATCTGCAAGGTCATCTTTAATCAACTTTTCAGCTAGCTGAACTGCAGCCTCATAATCAACACTCTGGTCTTCCTTAAAAGGTGTAACCATTGGTACCAATATTTTCCCGTACTTTTCTTTATCAAACATTATTATTTCTTCCTCCTGATTTTATTTTTTATTTTATTATCATCAATTACATATTTATATTTAAACAGGATACCCCATCTTTTGAGATATCTTATTACAGCATTTGATTACTTTATCTTTTATTAGGGGTATTCTTTCATCTTTAATTCTAAAAGCCGGCCCTGATACACTAAGAGAAGCAATTACCTTACCCTGGTAATCCCTGATTGGAGCAGCAATACAACGAACTCCCAATTCATGTTCCATATTGTCTATTGCATAACCCTTTTTTCGTATTTCTGCCAGCTCATCTTGCAATCTATTAAAATCTACAATAGTATTCTCAGTAAATCCTTTTAACCCTTTATCTTGAATAATTTTTTCTATTTCTTCTTGACTAAGAAAGGCCAATATTGCCTTTCCAACTCCGGTACAATGTAGTGGTGCTCTTTTCCCAATAAAAATCTGATTTTGCAAACTCTGATTGGATTTCTCCTGTTCTACAGATATTACTTCCCCATCTGATAAAATTCCCATATGAACAGTTTCATTAAACTCACGGGAAATTTCTTCTAAATAGGGATGAGCAATTTTTCTTAAATCAATATCTCCAAAAACAATGCTTCCCAATTCAAAAAACTTAATAGATAAGCGATATTTATCATTATTGGGATTCTGTACTAAAAATCCCCTATTTAAAAGCGTGTAGAGGGTATTATGAATACAACTCTTGTAAAGATTTAATTCTTTGCTGATTTCGCTTATTCCCCATTCAGGTTTTTGGGGACTAAATAACTGTAATATTTGTAGGGTTCTATCAATTGAATTGATGATCTTGCCTTTCATATCAATACTCTTTCTTGTTTAAAAGATTCAAAAAACATTTAGATAAAATATAATTCACGTAATAAGTAAGATTGGATGCTGTGTATTTTGTATAAAATTTAATTTATTTATAGTAATTATTTGCTAAGTTTCTATGATATACTAAATATAAAAATAATTGAACGCTGTTCTACTATTTTAATTTATAGATTTGAAAATGTCAAATATATTTGGTATCTTATGATAAATCAAAACAGATAAGGAATAGGTAAGATGGACTTTATCCTTTCAATAGATTTAGGCACAAGTCTAATTAAAACAGCTTTGATAGATTTCTCGGGAAAAGTAATAGACAAGATTGAGAAACCAGTTCTTTCTCAATCCCCTTCCCTTTACCAAGTTGAGCAAAATCCTAATCAATGGTGGGATATTGTGCAATATGAAATTTATTTATTATTAAAAAGAAACTATCTCTTGTCAATAGAAAGTCAAGATCAAATTAAGGCAATAGCCTGTTGCGGACACAGTCCAAGTATGGTGTTGATTGACAAGCAGGGCTACTCCCTGCGTCCCGCAATTATCTGGCAAGATAGACGTGCCATTGAAGAAACAAAAGTTATCGAAAACATAATAAAAGAAAAAAATATAACAATAAATTTCCCCTCTCCTTTAACCCCACATTCTCGTTTAGCAAAAATTCTCTGGTTATTAAAAAATGAACCTGATATTATAAAAAGGACATCTTATTTATTAGAACCAAAAGACTATATCAACTATAAACTAACAGGTATTTGTAAAACCAGCTTATGGAGTAGCCGCGAATTCCGCGATATTCAGACAGGGCAATTAAATAATGCAATACTAAATATTTTAGGAATTCCTGATTATTTTATCCCTGATGCCGTTTCCAGTGAAGAAATAATAGGAACAACTCAAGCTGATATTCATCAAGAATCAGGACTAAAAGAAGGAATTCCAGTCATTGCCGGAGAGATGGATTCAATCAGCAGTATTATCGGAACTGGCATATCAGGTTCTTACTCAGGATACAATATCAGCGGGACATCTGATATTATTGGAATTAGTATGCCAAAAATAGATTTAGCTAGAATGACAAATTATTCTTTTTACCATTATCCTTTTTTTACAGATACCTGCCTTTTATTTGGTGTTACCCAGAGTACTGGTCAATCTGTCATTTGGTTTAATAAAATTTTTCAAAAGAAAACAGATTTTATTTCTACTGAAGATACAATTGATAATAATAATCCCCTATTTTTTCTTCCTTTTTTAGAAGGAACTAGAACACCACATTGGGATACAGATGCTAGAGGAGTATTATTTGGATTGAATTCCAAGCATAACTTAAAAGATATACGTAACGCAATCTACCTGGGTATAGTTTTTAACCTTTTTGAAAATTTAAAATTACTTCTGAATAATCATCAATTAGATACAAAAAAATTTACAATCAAAGTTTCTGGTGGTGGTTCTAATAATCACCTTCTAAACCAGATTAAAGCAGATGTTCTGGGCCAAACTATAATCCAAACAAGTGTTAAAGAAAGCGGGCTTTTGGGTAATGTAATTCTGGCAACTGTAGGTTTATCTGTCTATAAATTCAAAGAAGCTATTGATAAAATGGTCCACACTAAAAATATATATTATCCTAACCAAAAAAGACAACAATTTTATCAATCTCAGCTTTATCCAATATATAAAAGATTATACTCAACAAATAAAACAAATTTTAAACTCTTATCCAGTATTAAAAATATTAATATTTGAGGAGAAAGATTAATGAAAGCAGCTGTTTTGTATGGTAAAGAAAACATGAAAATAGCAGAGGTAAACAATCCGCCTAAAAATTATCCAATAATCATTAGGATTAAAGCTTGTGGTATTTGTATATCTGATATTAAATCTTATAAAAACGGTGGAAGTCATTATATAAAGCCTCCTGCAATATTAGGACATGAATATGTAGGAATTATTGAAGATATCCCCTCAGAAATAAAAGATTACCAAAAAGGTGACCCGGTTGCAGTTGTTCATGCCATTAATTGTGGATACTGTTATTATTGCCAACACGGTGCTTTTGAATTATGTGAAAACAAACAACGTGCCTCTAACGGTGGTTTTTCAGAATTGGTAGGTTTAAAACTTAATCAATATGCTTTAGCCTTGTTAAAACTACCTGATTCTTTATCATGGGAAGAAAGTACATTTTTAGAACCACTAGCTTGTTGTATTGCTTCCCTGGAAAAGTGTAATATTGAATTTGGTGATACAGTTGTTATTATTGGTGCAGGACTCATGGGTCAACTTCTACAACAATTATGCCTGTTACGAGGAGCTGCAAATGTACTGGTAAGTGAAATTGTTCCTTTTCGGAGAGATATCTCGCAAAAAATGGGTGCTACTGTTATTGACCCAACAAAAGAAAGCATATTGGAAGTAATCAAAAAGCATACTGATAACCATGGAGCAGATTTATTAATTAGTACGATTTTTAAAGAAGATTTTATTAATGAAAGTTTTAGTTTTATTAAAAAACAAGGATCTATTTTACTCTTTGCCAGTGCTCCTGGAAATAATAAAGCCTTTCCAGTGAACTCAGACTACATTCATTATCAACAAAAGAAAATTCTGGGAACTTCAGCCTATCAACCTGTTCATTTCAGAAAAGCGCTTGCTTTATTAAAAGAAAAACGGATTAATGTAAAACCATTGATTACCAAAATACATAATTTAGACGAAATAAATGAAGCTTTTACGGAATACAATCAACCTGAACATTTAAAAATTATAATTAAAATGTGAGGTTAATATGAAGCCAAAATATCACATCCTAATTACTGATGCACACCATAAAGATTTTCACTTAGAAGAAAAAATATTACAACCAATAGGGGCAAAACTACATGTAGGTTATTGTAAAAACGAGGAAGAATTGCTTAGGGTAAATTCTTGTATGGACGCCTTGCTTGTTTCTTATGTCAATGTAGGTAAAAAAGCTATAAAGCACTTTTCTAATTGCAAGGTAATGGTCAAATACGCTGTTGGAGTAGACAATATTGATGTGTCCACAGCAACTAAAAAAAATATTTTCATAGCAAACGTACCTGATTATTGTAGTGAAGAAGTATCAACACATGCTATGGCCTTGTTATTAGCTTTGGTAAGAAAAATAATAACTTTTGACAGATCTGTGAAAAACGGTATATGGAATCCTCTTATTGCAGACCCCATTTATAGAATGCAGGGGAAGACACTAGGTATTATAGGTTTTGGAAAGAATGGAAGACGCCTTGCTGAAAAATTTCATCCTTTTAAAATGAATATTATAGCAAGTGATCCTACCGTCAAATCAACTGAAATGACTAATTATGGAGTTAAGAAAGTGAATTTGAATGTTCTTTTCAAACAGTCAGATTATATATCCGTTCATTGTCCATTAAATGAATCAACATACCATCTTATCAATAATAAAAATATTGACATTATGAAACCGAATGTCTTTTTAGTAAATACCAGCAGAGGTTCGATAATAAATCAATCTGACCTTTATAAAGCTTTAACAAATGGCAAATTTTCCGGTATTGCATTAGATGTTATGGAAAATGAGCCACCTCAAAATGATGATATCCTAAAAATGGATAATGTTATCTATACACCTCATGTATCATGGCATTCAGAAGAGGCAGAGGTAACGTTGCGGACACAGGCTGCTTTAGAGGTTAAAAGAGTATTACTGGGGAAACCCCCTATTAATCTGGTAAACAAAGAAATTTTATCTAATCTTTAAAAATAGCCCATATAATATTTTGAGACTGTCTTCTCGGTTATCAATATATTATTAATACATATATCATTGCATCATATCTTGATATTTCAATTGATCATAATATAGTTCATGAAATACTTTATACTTTTTTTGATGAAATTGTTGCTTTGCAGTATTTCCCGGACTAATCTTTTCACCCATACCCCACATAGCCTCAATTGCCGAAGAAAGGCTAGGATAATATCCTGAAGCTGTGGCAGCAAGCATGGCACTACCCAAAAGAACAGATTCTAATTCTTTAGGCAAAGCAATTTCACAACCTGTAATATCAGCATGTTCTCTCAACCATAATTTATTCTTTGCTATGCCACCACACATATGAATATTTTTTATCTTATGACCAGCTTGATTCATTGCTTCTATAATATGCCTGGTTCCATAGGCAACAGATTGTGCAGCAGCTAAATATTTCTTAGCCAATTCCATTTTAGTTTGGTTTAATGTCAATCCACTAATCATGCCTTTTAAATAGGGATTCGCCCTGGGAGAGCGGTTACCATGAAAATATCCTAATAAATGAAAATCTTTAGTTATATAAGGGTCTTCTTTTTCCATTTCATAAATAACATTATTGAGTATTTCATAGTAACTCATCGCCTTTTCCTGTGCTTCTTTTTTAAGATCTTCAAAATAAGCAGATTCAGAAATAATATAATCAACTAATGAACCAGCTGAACTTTGACCACCTTCATTTAACCACATGCCTGGGAGCATCGCACCATAATAAGGACCCCAAACACCCGGAACAAATAAAGGTTCTTTACTGATAGCCATATGACAGGAAGAGGTACCAGCAATGATAGATAAAGTATTAACAGGACTAGTACCAACCATCCCTAATCCACCTGCATGGGCATCAATAATACCCACTGCAACTATAGTATCAGTAGTTAAACCAAAACTTTCAGCTGCTTCTTGGCTTAAATAATTTACAGGTTTGCCTAATTCTTCAATTTTCGATCCAATCCGTTTGTTTTCAAATAAATCTTCCAATTGAATTTCTTTAAATAATTTTTTACTCCAGCGTTTTTCATGAGCAAGGTATGTCCACTTACAAGTCATCGTACAAATACTTCGAATATCTTCTCCAGTAGAACGATAAACCAAATAATCGGCTAAATCTAAGAATTTTTTTGCTTTCTTATACTGCTCAGGTAAATGACGTTTTAGCCACAATATCTTAGGAATTTGCATTTCCGGACTAATTTTACCCCCAACATATTTCAATACTTCATCACCTGTTTGGTTAATTTCAGAAGTTTCTTTTAGGGCACGATGATCCATCCATACAATAACATTCTGTTCTTCACTGCCGGTTGGAGATATTGAAATTGGACTAAATCCTGACCCTAAGACAACTAAAGAACATGTTGCATCAAAGCCAATTCCTTTTACTGAAGCAATGGGAACTTTTGCTATTTCAACTGCTTGTTTAACTGCTTTACAAGTTTTTTCCCAAATATCTTCTGATGACTGTTCAACAAAGTTTTCTTTGGGGCGATAAATTTCAATTGGAAATATACTCAAACTCATCCTTTCACCTGTGGCTGAAAAAACAGCCGCTCTAACGCTTCCGGTTCCAATATCAACACCAATAAAATATGAGTCAACCTTTGCCATTAATCATTCCTCCTGAAAATATTGCTTTTTCTGCCTATAATAATACCACATAAGAAATAAAGCATAAACTCAGGATAACAGGATTTTGTAAATTCATAATATATTTACAGTAAAACTATTTGAAATTAACAGTATTCTAGATATATAATGATTCAAGACAATACTAAATACTAAAAGATAACTTGAATTTTATAATATTATTCTATAATTTCCTCAACAATAAATCATATAATAAGGAGTGTTTTGCTATGAACTTTCAAAACAGACTAATAGGTTCTCTTCCAAAAGTTGGTATTCGCCCAATTATTGATGGAAGAAGAAGAGGAGTTCGGGAATCACTGGAAAATCAGACTATGGGAATGGCAAAAAGAGCAGCTGAATTAATCAGCTCAAACTTACATCAACCTAATGGCTCGCCTGTTGAATGCGTTATTGCTGATACTGCTATTGGTGGGTTTGCCGAAGCAGCAAAATGTGCTGATAAATTTTCCCGAGAAAATGTAGGTGTTTCCCTTAGCGTTACACCATGCTGGTGTTATGGCATGGAAACCATTGATATGGACCCCTACTTACCTAAGGCAATATGGGGATTCAATGGAACTGAAAGACCAGGGGCGGTTTACCTTGCTGCTGCCCTGGCCGGACATGACCAGTTAGGCCTACCAGCCTTTGGAATTTATGGAAGAAATGTCAGAGATTCTGGTGATACAAAGATACCTGAAGATGTTCAGAAAAAAATATTTCAGTTTGTAAAAGCCGGTTTAGCAGTTGCACTTATGAAAGGAAAATCTTATCTCGCTTTAGGTGGGGTATCTATGGGAATTGCTGGTTCAGCAGTAAACCCAGAATTTTTTAAGGATTATCTGGGAATGAGAACTGAATTTGTTGATATGTCGGAATTTATTCGAAGGATAGAAGAAGAAATATTTGACAAAGAGGAGTATGAAAAAGCTTTAAAATGGGTTAAGAAGAACTGCTTGGAAGGAAAGGACAGAAATAATGACAGCATAAAACATTCCCGCGAGCAAAAAGACAAAGAATGGGAAACAGTAGTTAAAATGACTCTAATAGCTCGTGATTTAATGATCGGTAATAGCCGGTTGGCTGATATGGGTTATCAAGAAGAAGCTGAGGGACATAATGCAATTGCTGCAGGATTTCAGGGACAAAGACAATGGACAGATCATTTCCCAGACGGTGATTTCATGGAAACTATTCTCAATACTTCCTTTGATTGGAATGGTATTAGAGAACCCTTTATTTTTGCTACTGAAAATGATTGTTTAAATGGTACATCCATGTTATTGAATCATTTATTAAGCAATCGAGCACAAATGTTTTCAGATATTCGAAGTTTTTGGAGTCCAGAATCAGTAAAAAGAGTTACCGGGAAAAAATTAGAAGGTTTAGCAGAAAATGGAATTATCCATCTGATTAATTCAGGTTCAACTACCCTTGATGCAACAGGTAGGCAGAAAGAAAATGGTAAATCTGTTATGAAACCGTTCTGGGAAATTACCGAACAAGATGTTCAGGCATGTTTAGAAAACACTAAGTGGAGTCCTGCAAACCTTGAATACATGCGCGGAGGCGGTTTCTCTTCAACTTTCTGGACTTGTGGTGAAATGCCGGTTACTATGTCCAGAATCAATTTAATTAAAGGCGTAGGTCCTGTGTTACAAATTGCCGAAGGATATACAGTAGAATTACCTTATGAAATAAGCCTTACATTAACTGAACGTACCGACCCGGCATGGCCAACTACCTGGTTTGTACCAAGAATAACCGGTAAGGGAGCATTTAGAGATGTGTATTCAGTAATGAATTTTTGGGGGGCAAATCATGGGGCAATCAGTTATGGCCATATCGGAAAAGACTTAATCACCCTGGCTTCTCTTTTAAGAATTCCTGTTGCTATGCATAATGTTGATGAACAAGATATTTTCAGACCTAAAGCCTGGAGTGCATTTGGCACCCAAAATACAGAAGGCGCAGATTTCAGGGCTTGTAAAAATTTTGGGCCACTTTATAGATAATAATATAACAATTAAGTTTTAAATAATAGTAAAGTTAAAAAACAAAATAATAAGAACTGTCTTTCCCAGCAGTAATTTTGCAAAAGGTTAGCTATATCTATATGTTATATTATAATGGCTTTCCTTTCTGTAAAATTACTTCTGGTTTATATAGAAAGAGTCATATACAGCAGATGTTAATGGTTAATTTGATTCTGGGAAACAAAATGTGAATATGTTTGTTGAAGTGCTAAAGGAAACACTATGGGCAAAGATAAATGCTGATAAAACATATAAGGCTAAATTTTCTTTAAAAAATAATTTTTTACAAGTAGATTAGTTACATTTCAAATACATCTAAATGATATAACTGAAGATTATAGCAACCGTTTTTTTTAAATGGTATGTTTATACAATCAAATAATATTAATGGAGTCAAGTCTTAACAGGATGAACCCTAATCGATGTTCCTAATCGAAATAAACATGAGCGCCTTCGGAATATGTAATATTACCTGCAGCATCAATATGCTCATTACCTATAAATGTATTTCCTGAAACTTGGAATTCAACATCTTTTAGGGGGTCGTTTAGAGCAGCAGAGGGAATATTCCCTCTGCCTTTCCCCCAATCCGTTGGACGACCTATAATATCAGGTAAAATACTACTGTTGGAATTGACATAGATTCCTCCGCTGACAGTCATTATATCA
>CAZAJW010000297.1:0-2346 GCA_964485485.1 uncultured Atribacterota bacterium
CCTCGGTGGGAGAGGGTAGGGTGAGGGGGAGGCAATAAAAGAATGATATCGGTTATACGATAAAGTTTTTGGTCAAAAGTTTCTAGTTTTCAGAAAAAGAATCAAAGATGACAAATTTTTAATAACAAAATAATAATAGACGAAAAAACAAAGATGAGTATGGCTACCGTTCTTGGAACTTATCCTTATTTTTTCATGTTCTCTTACATTGTCGAAAGAACCACTCAATGAGAAACTATTCTTGTGATAAGGGCTACTGTGATATAATATAATAAATATTTTTATATCAATAAATAGTGCCCTTTTTTACAAAATCTTTAAAAATAAATATAGAATTAATTAAAAAAGGAGGTTTATAAAAATGGCAGTAGTAAAAATAATTGAAATTCTAGCAGAATCAGAAAAGAGCTGGGAAGATGCCACAAAAGTAGCACTTGATGAGGCAAAAAAGACAGTGCGTAATATCAAATCTGTTTACGTGAAAGATTTTCAGGCAATTGTGGAAAATGACGAAATTACCAGATATCGCATTAATGTTAAAATATCATTTGTTGTAAAAAATTAATTTGTAGTACAGCAAATAACGTTATATAACAGAATGCTTTTGCTTTATTTACAATTAAATTTTTTACTGAAAAAACAATAGAAAATAGGGGTAAGTCCCGTCTTGTAACCTATCCCTGGTTTCTATTGTTTTTTGTTTTTTGTCAACTATCAGTTAATTATTTCTGCTGTTTCATGTCGCTCAATAAGTTGTCCGATGAACTGCCCTCTGCAGGTATACCGGTTCGCCATTTAAGCATTAATTCTTAGGTTTAGAAAGGGAAACATGGATCGAAATAGTTTCTCCACCCAATACTTCTACCGTTTGAACCCAGGTACGATAATCCTGGCTTCCGGGTTTCATAACAACCAACTCATGGGACCCCTCTTTTATCCCGCTAATAACTAAATTGCTCTTAGGTGGGATTTTGCCATATTCCTTTCCGTCAACAAAGACGAGAGCATTGGGTTGGTCACAAGTTACAGATATTTTCCCATAAATCTCTACCTCTTCCAGGTGAGCTTCAATCCGGGTAATACGATCACGGGAGACTGTAACATTTCTGCTCCATTTTTTATAGCCGGGCATAAGAAATTCAATTACATACTGGCCGGTTTGGATATCCTCAATCCGCTTGGGAGCAATACCTTGATACTCTCCATCCAAATAGACTTCGGCTCCCTGAGGGAAAGACATCACCATAACACTTCCTGTATTTCTAGTAGCATATCGAGAGCGTACTACTTGATATTCCAGTATTTCAGTAGAAACCCACTCCCTTAATGGTAGCCCTCTGATTCTGTTGCGTAAATCAGCGGTGAATTCCATAAAATCGGAGCTGATAACAGGAAATTGCCTGGTTAACACTTCCCGTTCGCGCTCTCTTATAAGGGCGGGTCTTATTGTGGCAAATCCCTGTACATAACCGGTTCCAAGCTCACTATCTTCTGGTATTTTAATTTCGATTTGATATAAACGGCCAGCTCGTACATTGTCACGCTGATTTTTTTGATTGGGGAAAATAATTCTCACCCTTCCATCAGGCTGGTACTGATAAATGGTGATATAGGCATCTTTGTTGGATTGAAAAGATAAAATCATTTTTTCTCCCGTATGGTATTCCAGGTCTCCTTCTTTCTCTGCTCTTATTCTCAATGAAAATTCAGGACTGGGGTTCGTAACTTGAATACTTTTCTTAACATCTTCTTGACGAGCATCCTGAGCGTAAGAAACTACACAAAAACTTAAACCTAATATCAAGAAAATGGATATAATCATCAATAACCTGTTGAGTAATTTTTTATTAGAAAAAATTCTATTCATTTTCTTCCTCCTGTTTATTTTTGTATATCAAGTTAATTACTATTTAAAATCAGCAAAATTTTATTAGTACAGACAACATTCTAATATTATTTTAACACTGATTAAATATTTATGCAGCTAGTACGGTAAATGGTTATTATACTAATAATCAATGAGTTTCAAATCCCAATTGGTACTTTATATTATACTTCTTTACTTTATATTTTTAAAAGTAGAACATAAGTACCATCGGAAGAGGAATATTGATTTGCTCAGTAAACTGAACGTAGAGTAAAACAATAAATGGGATAATAATAGGTTTTGTCCAGATTCTTTTCTTTTTCTGTGAAGTTCTAGTAAATATAGCACCCGCTTAGCGGGTATGTTGTTTGCTTTATAATAGGTTAAAAACGGAACAAAGAAAATGTTCTTTCCCTGTTCCGCTCATGTGTGTTAGTACGTTACGTTAAATTATGTCAAAGCAAAGTATGTCAGAGAAC
>CAZAJW010000298.1:0-5854 GCA_964485485.1 uncultured Atribacterota bacterium
TAACCTGGCAATCCTGGCTATAAGCTTTAGACCCATAGTTTTGCGCCCTATCCTTTCAGATAGTTTGCCTTTTTCAACTTAATTATTTAATAGAACAATCATTTATGTATACAGAAAATATTATAACTCTTAATTATTATATTCCCTATTTTTCGTTTTTTATACAAATTCTATATAAAAATATTATTTCAATTCACAATTATAAACCTAATTACAAACTATTTTAATCTATTTATTGAAATTTTATTTTGCATATAATATACTGGTTATACGTGATTAAGGCAGGCTAATCTTAGTTAATAATCACTATTATTTTCTATTTAGTATTATTTATATTGTTGAGACGAAAATATATTTTAAAAAAGGAAACTATAAAATGGGTTATTTGTTGGGATACGACATTGGTAGTTCCTCAATAAAATCAACCTTAATTGATTCAGACAATGGACAGGTTATAGCTTCTGCTACTTCTCCTCAGCAGGAATTACAAATTAATGCTCCCCAACCCGGATGGGCTGAACAGGATCCTGAAATATGGTGGAAACATGTCAAATTATCCACAAAGTATATTTTATCAAAGGCTAATATCAAGATTGATGACATTAAGGTTATCGGAATTTCCTACCAGATGCATGGTTTAGTCCTGGTAGACAAAAAACAGCAGGTATTACGACCTTCTATCATCTGGTCTGATAGCCGTGCTGTTGAGATTGGCAATAAAGCTTTTTCAGATATTGGACCGGAAATCTGTCTTTCTCAATTATTAAACTCACCCGGTAATTTCACTGCTTCCAAATTAAAATGGGTAATGGAAAATGAGCCGGAAATATACAAAGAATCTTATAAGGCAATGCTTCCCGGTGATTACATTTCCATGAAGATGACCGGAATAATCAATACTACGCCGTCTGGTCTGTCAGAAGGCATTTTTTGGAATTTTAAGGACAATAAACTTGCCGATTTAATTCTTGACTATTACAAAATTCGCCCTGACTTGATTCCCGATATTGTTCCTACCTTTTCTGTCCAGGGAGAATTATCTTCAGAAGCTGCAGAAGAACTAGGCTTAAAAGCAGGTATAAAAATTTCTTATCGAGCCGGTGACCAGCCTAATAATGCCTTTTCTCTCAATGTCCTTAATCCTGGAGAGGTAGCCACCACTGCAGGAACCTCCGGAGTAATATATGGAATTACTGATAAACCAGCCTATGATTCCCGGTCTCGTGTTAATACCTTTGTTCACGTTAATCATACAACAGACAATCCCAGCTATGGAGTACTTCTATGTATAAATGGTTGCAGTATTTTATATAGCTGGCTGAAAAATAAAATTTTATCCACAAATTCGGATACCATTAAATATAGCCAGATGGATATACTGGCTTCCCAATCTCCACCGGGTTCAGAAGGATTATTTGTTTTTCCTTTTGGCAATGGAGCAGAGAGAACATTGGACAATCAAAATATTGGGGCTACCATTCAAAAATTGGACTTTAATATACATGATAGAAGACATCTATTAAGGGCCTCCCAGGAAGGTATTATTTTTGCTTTTAAATATGGTCTGGACATTATGAAAAGTATGGGCTTAGATATAACGACTATTAAAGCAGGAAAGACAAATCAGTTTTCAAGTTCCCTATTTCGAGAAATCTTTTCCACAGTCACAGGCACACAATTAGAAATATACAATACTGACGGCTCCCAGGGAGCTGCTAGAGGAGCAGGATTAGGAGCTAAAATATATGGAAAGCCAGATGATGCCTTTGTAGGTTTTAAGGCTGATAGCATTATCTATCCCGATAAATCTCTCTCAATCATTTATCAGGATGTTTATAATAATTGGCTTTTATCTTTAAAAAACAATTTATCCGGTTAATGATACTTAAAGATCTATCGTTTAGCATATGACCTCTATGCATTTCCCAGAAGTCAACTTTTATGTTAAAATAAATCAGTAATTAATTGATTGAATATTGATAAAATATAAAATTAATAAATATATGGAGGAAACTATTGAAAACTTTTAAAAATTCTTTAAATTTTCTATTTGTTGTCATTCTGTTACTGTCTTTTACTGCTTTTAGCGGACAATTACTGGCTGCAGAAGAGCAACCTGAAATTTTAATTACTTCAATAGGTCAAAGCGCAGATGCAAGAATGGTCAATGTATTGTTAACCAGACATAATGTTGAAACAGTATATGAACAGCTTGCTTTGGCTGAAGATATCGAAAACTTTAAGATTGTAATAGCTGTAGTTGGGGGAAGTTCAAAAGGTCTAGGAGCTGCCGGCATTGACAAAAATGATGAAATAGATAGAACAAAATCGCTAATTCAGGAAATTGAAGATCAGGAAGTAGTATTATTAGTAATGCACATTGGCGGTGAAGCAAGGAGAGGAGCCCTTTCAGATGCCTTTTTAGATGAGATTGTTCCTTATGCTGACCACTTAATTGTGGTTGAAGCAGGAAATATGGATGGTTATTTTACCGAAATAAGCAAAGAAAAGGAAATCTCAATGGAAGTGGTTGATAAAATTGTTGATACAGGTGAATTAGTAAAGTCTTTTATTGAAGAGAATTTACCCCAATAAAGAAAAATTAATTCTTCTGACTATAAAATCAAAAAGCCAGTTATATCTTTTTAATGAGAGTTATTCCTGGCTTTTTGATTTTTTTATTTAGCCATTACCACCTTCTTAGAAGGTGGTAATGGCTAAATAAAGGTTTTACCATAAAAATATCTAGATAATCCATATGATCATTTTTAATCTGAAATCTAAAAAAGTTATATTGCTTGTAGATATTCAGTTAAAATAGTAGAAAAAAGGTTAACTAAAAGTAAACAGAGAATTACCCCTTTTAGGGGTTCTTAAAGCCACCCGCTATGCGGGTGCGATATTTACTTTGAAGCTAATAAATAGTTTTCATAGCCATTTTCCATCAATTCATAGTAGCCAGGATCACCATGATATTGAATCTCTTTATCGGGAAAAATAAAATTAAGATTGTTTGTTAAACTTCTGATAGCAGTGACATGTCTCCCAACTCTTTCTTCAATAGGATGGCCATTCTCATCATAGGGAACATAAAGCCTGCCAAGCTCTGCTGCCTTAACATACATTTTATCCTTCCCTGTTAAAACCAGCTCCTCATCTGTTCTCCCTCTTAATCGACCCTGGCTGGCATTGGCAGTTTCCATCAATATTGCCAGTGTATTACTGTAATCCCCCCACTCTCTATGAGTTAATCCACGAAAAGAAGGTGGGGATATTTCCAAATTGTACTCCAGATCTTCCATTTGCAAATCTAGAATAGCCATACTTGCCATATCAGCAGCATCTTCATGTGCAACAATAGCATTAATAACCGGATACTCAGGAGATGCTTCGTGCAAATCAATTGATAAATCACATTCTTCTTGTCTGATAAATTCCATAATGCCATAGCATATTTGTTCGGTATAATTACCCTTCGGATCTCCCGGGTATCCCCTATTCAAATTGCGGGTTTCTGAGCCGGAAAGTGATTGTCCAAATTGATTGATATAAATATCCGGATCCGGCCACTGATGAATAGGATTAGTAGCACGAGACCCATATCTAAATTTCCTTACCCCCTCTGGGGTTTCAAAATGAATATGTCTGGGAGAAGCTTCCTGTGGATCGTTATGAGAAAAACCACTAAGATTGGCTTGAGGAATAACTATCATTCTCCCTTTAGTAACAACAACATTTTCTATTAACAACACCGCTGTTAACATAGAGGAAGGTTCATTGGGATGTGTTCCTCCCAAAACAAATATGGTCCCTCCGGGATTATCACTTTCCAAAAAATAGATAGTCGTATCACTGTATTCTCCTTTTAATTTTGGAAAATAATCACTCAAAAATGCTGTTTTGGTTACTCCGGGTCCGGGAATAATTAGATCAGATTTCCATTGATCAGTAAATTCCATGCCAGACATAACAGATATGATGGCAGCAAAAGCCAATAATCCAACGGCAATTTTATGATTTTTTTTCATTTAAGACTCCTCTTTTTCGTCAAAATATCTTTAACCGAAAGATAATCATTTAATCATCAATAATCTCAAAATAAATGGTATAATCACTATCGAGCCGGTAAGTTGATTCCAAAAATTATCTTCTTTGAACATATCCCGAATAACTAATATAAGAAAAAATAATATAATTAACTGGTACACAATAGTAATCATTTTTTCTTCCTTTCTTTGTCCTCTATAGTAGTATATCGGCAAGAGTATTTGCAAACATTATAATAATTATACACCAAACTGCGGTTACGATTGCTGGTAAAATACAATATTTTATAACTTTAAAATAATTTTTCTCTCCAACTACTTGAGCAGCAAAAATTCCGGCTAAGGCAGTTGGTGGCATTAAGTCTCCTAAAGCTGCTAACTGAGATAATGCGGATACGGTTATAACAGGATTGCTCTCCAGCAGAGCCAGGGCAAATGGCACCCCTAAAACAGAAGCAGATCCATAAGCAGATACTGCCCCAAAAAGAGGCATACTGATAGCTATACCTGAATACAATAGGATTCTTGGTAAACTCAAACAGTTTATAACTATGTATCCTCTTAGACCAGTAAGGGTCATTATCTGAATGAACATGCCAACACCTACTAAAATACCCAATACTGGCATAGCATCATGAACAGCTTCCTGAGATATTTTCAAAACATTAAATTTCTTTCCGGAAAATATTCCAACTATAGCTGCAATTAAAAAATATACTGGCATACCTAAAGTCGGGAATAATTCTGGAAAAAACGTTTCTCTTAACATGAGAACAAACAGGACAATAATTGGCAAAAATAAGCGTATACCATATTCTTTAAGGTAAGAACTTGGTAATTTTTCTTTCACTTTTTCATAATTAAATGTCTTTAGAAATTTTCTGCCCAAAAAAAGACTGGTAATAATGATTAATGGTACAGTAATTAATAATAAAGGCAAAGTAAAACCAGTATAGGGTAGATCAATTCCTCCTCCAATTATTAAGGCATTAATATTGATTGGTGGAGCGGCTTCACCAAAAACAGCAGCCATTGCTATTACAGCAGCTGTAACTTCTTTGGGGAAACCCATAAATATCAAAACAGGAGCAACCAAGACACCCCCTGTTAAAACCGCAGCAGTTGAAGAACCGGTAATCATTCCGGGAAAAACAACTATAAAAGATAAACCAATTATAAGTAAAGCAGGCTTGGAATTAAATTTCTCAATTAACCAGCGAGTTATGGTGTCCATCATTCCGTTGTACTGAATCACCTTCATAAAAATCATAGCAGTAGCAATAACTAATATTGTAGTAAGATAATTAAACCCGCCTTCTACTAAATGTCGTACAGGTATACCAAATCCTGCCACTAAACTACCCGAAACTGCGGCTAATGCCATTGCTATTCCAACCGGAAGCTTAAATTTAAAACAACTTAAGGCAAACACGCCTACCATTACAATAAAATAGAGTAATTCAATACTGAGCAAAGTATTACCCCTCCTTTTTACAATTCTTCCAATAGGGGTCAGGTCTCAACATTTGACATTTAGGAAAAATACTGTCAACTGTTGAGACCTGACCCCATTAATTTCCACTTAGACAATCCTCAATCCAGTGTTATTTATCTTAATATCCAACTGCTACACCATCACGACGTGAATCACCGCCGCCAAAGAGAACACCATTTTTCAGCATAATTCCCTGAGCACCGCCAAAGTATAGATCATGTGCACCTCTAACTTCTACTTCATTACCTAGTGCCCTCAGTGCCTCGATTGTTATTGCAGGAATACGACTTTCTACATAAATTGGCCTTGCTTC
>CAZAJW010000299.1:0-3770 GCA_964485485.1 uncultured Atribacterota bacterium
GTTGCCAAGCTGGACAGCCGTACTAAAGCAGAAGTAGGAGATGAGTTGGAGATTGCCCTGGAGATGGAAGAAACCCATATCTTTGATGGAGAGACTGAGGAGACGTTGGTGTAGGGTATTATTTTATTAATAAAATTTATTATAATTAATGGGATTCTTAGAAAATAAAGTAAAAATCTATTATTGTAAGAATAAGTAATAGAAAAAAATATATATATTAGCATAGTTGTAGTTTTAGTTATATAATAATTTAATAGTGTAAAATAATAGAGAAGGAGCAGTAGTATTTAGATGAATTCCGAAATTTCCAAGTATTTTTTTCAAATGGTCAAAATAGACAGTGAATCAGGAGAAGAACAAGGGTTTTTACAGTTTCTTAGTAACTTATTTAAAAAAGAGTTCAAGGCTGAAACAAAATTTGATGATTATGGTAATTTGATTATTAAAATTCAACCAAAGAATAGCAATAAAAAAGAGTCCATTTTATTTTGTTGTCACGGCGATACGGTAAAACCGGGAAGAGGAATTGAGCCTGTATTAAAAGATGGGGTTATATACTCTAAAAGTGATACGATTTTAGGAGCAGACGACAAAGCGGGAATAGCAGAAATATTAGTAGCCCTCAAAAGAGCTTATCAATATCCGCCGGTGGAAATCATAATTACCAGGCAGGAAGAGCTGGGATTATCCGGTTCATCTTATCTGGATAAAAATATGATTAACGCAAAAAAAGGCTATGTCCTTGATTCTGAAGCATTAGAGGAAATTATTATAGGTGGCCCTTCACGTGCGGAAATGAGAATTAAGATTATTGGAAAATCTGCCCATGCAGTAGAACCGCAAAATGGTATATCAGCTATCGAGGTTGCTGCTCAGGGAATTTCCTTATTGCAAACTGGCTGGATCGACCCTGAAACTACAGTTAATATTGGATTGATTGAAGGTGGCCAGGTATTAAACGCAATTCCCGAAATTGCTACTATTCAGATTGAATGTCGCAGTCAAAAGCATCAGAAATGCCTTAACCAAATCAGGTTAATCAAGAAAAATTTTCAAACTGTAGCGAAAGCAAAAGGAGCAAAGGTTGAAATAGAAACTAGTATCGGATTAAAGGCATCTCATATTTCAGAAAATACTGATGTTGTCAGGGTGGCAAAAAAGGCTATTCAATCAGTTGGTTTAAAACCACAGGCTAAAATAATCTGCGGTGGAACAGATGCCAGTAATCTAAACCAAAAGGGCATAATCACTGCTGTTTTGGGAGTAGGAGGCAAACTGCCTCATAGCAAGGATGAGCATATAGCACTTAAAGATATGGAGAAAGCTGTTGATATTTGTATAGCAATATTAAAAGAATATTCCTGATGAAACTAATATATATTAAACGAAAAGGGATGTTAACTTTATAATTTATCAATCCCTTTTCGTTTTAGCCATTCTTCGAAACCACCTTTATCATTAAAAAATTCTTTATCGTAATTTTCTTCCAGCTTTTTGATTTCCTCGGCAAGTTGTGGTTGTTGGTCCAGCAACTGGTTTATTTTTTTCTCAAAAGACAGATTCTTTTTGGTTAGATCCGATGTATCAATATCCAGCTCTAATAATTTAACCAGTTTCTCGGCCATTGTTTTGATTGCCTTAGGATTTTCTGATTGAATATAAATGGGAATTTCCGCAACAAAGTTAATCATCTCAATGCCTTTTTGTTTTGCTAGCTGGGTTAAATAAGTGGTGATGCTACCCGGACCCTCGTATACTGTGAATTTAATTCCGTGATTTTTTACATCTTTTTTCAGTTCTTCTTTTGAACAGTAACAGGAAGCCCTAACACCCCTGGTATGCGGTGTGGCAGATGCAACACTTCCGACAAAATATATTCTTTTTAAACCATATTTTTCACCTAATTCTAAAATATTCCTTGCATAATCATCCCAATGAATATTAGGCTCTTTCCCTTTAAATAAAATCAGATTACTATCTTCATGGTAATAAAATTCATTTTTAGGGAAAGAAAAATCTTTTAATATTCCTTTCTCAACTCTGGTATAGGGACGAAATTCGTCGGCTATTTCCATTGTTCCGGGAAAATTAAAAATATAAAAAGGTTCCGGTTTAATTTCGGCAAATTTTACAGCCTTTAATTTATTTCTGATATAATCAACTGTCCCAGTTGATACTTCGCCGCCATTCATCCATCCGCTAAAACTGACTATCATACTGGCGTCTTTTATTCTGGGTTGATGCCTTATAATTAATTGACTCAATGTTGACCCCTCCAACAAGTTTATCCTATACTATCAATTATATAACTATGATGCAAATTTATTTAACCATGGAAAACCATTTTCTAAGAAGCTATAAAAGCAAATAAAATGTTTTTACCATAAAAGATTAAGATAACCTATCTGACAATTTTTTACTGAAGTCCAAACTTGGAAGTTGTATTTCTTAAGAAATATTATAGCTAAATTATAAATACAAAATCGAAAAAAAACTAAAAAGTGTTAAAAAGTTAAACCTCTTTTTAGGGGGCTCTTAAAGCCACCCGCTATGTGAGTGCGATATTTACTGTCTAAAACAGGACAAAATTTATTTGATTTCTGTCTTTATTTAGTGTTAAATTATGGTCATTATTGATTATTCTTCTGATTTTGAAAGGAAATATTTTTCATGGTTTTTGCATTATTGAAAACATTTTTGGTAATAATCATTGGTACATTCAGTGGATATCTTTTTCAAAGAATAATTGATAAGAAAAATTGGGCGATTTCTAAATCAAAAAAAGAAATTAGTGTTTTTCTACAAAAATTGGGAATGCTTTGGCTAATTTCTATTACCTATGTCGGAAGTTTGTGGATTTTTAAGATAGAAAGTATTACGGAAATCATAAGCTTGCCTTTTGTAGGTGCAATTTCTACTATTATCGGTGGTTTCTTTGCGGTAGTGGTTGCAAAATATTACCATTATGACCGAATAGATGTTGGTTCCATGTTCAGTTGCGGATACTTTGCAAACAATGTTACCTTAGGTGGCATGATTTGTTTCTTTTTCTTGGGTGAAGAAGGGTATGCACTGGTTCCAATTTTTACATTTTTTATTCGTTTACTTTACTTTGGCGTGGGATATCCCATAGCTCATATGTATGGTGATAACTCTATTCAGCAAAAAGAAGCCCTGGAAAAGATAATAGAAGTTATCAAGGACCCATTTTTTTATATAGGAGTAGGATCTGTTTTGGTTGGTATTTCTCTGAATCTAAGCCCCTTAAATCGTCCGGAGATCTATGCTGTAATTAATGAAACGCTTATCCCATTGACAACATTTATTTTACTTTTTTCGGTTGGTCTAACCTTCAAATTTAGTCGTGTTTCCCAATATATCAAGGAATGTTTTCTCATATCTCTGATAAAATTTATCATTGTACCGATATCTATATTAATAATTGCCTTATTGTTTGGATATCAACATATAAGCCAGGGCTTACCGTTAAAGGTTTCTTTGATACTATCTGCTATGCCGGTAGCCTTCAATTCTGTTATTGCTGCTAATATCTATAATCTAAACGTCGATTTGGTTAACTCTTGCTGGATTTTTACAACATTTGCAATTTCATTCTTTCTGCCAGTGATTTTATATATTGCAGGACTATTCTAATTATCTTCAATTTATTTAACCATGAAAATATCTAGATAATCCATATGATCATTTTTCATCTGAAATCTAAAAGAGTTATATTACTTGTAAATATTCAGTTAAAATAGTAGAAAAAA
>CAZAJW010000300.1:0-21171 GCA_964485485.1 uncultured Atribacterota bacterium
TAAGCCCTCCAGCGCCGATGGTACTGCAGTTTTTTCTGTGGGAGAGTAGGACACTGCCGGGAATTTTTTATTGGGAGGAAAGCATGGGGATTGAAATAGAAAAAAATATATTAAAAGAAAAAGTAGATAATTTAGTAAAATGGATAAGAGAAAAAACAGAAGATGCCGGGAAAAAAGGTATCATCTACGGTTTAAGCGGTGGAATTGATTCTGCAGTAATTGCTATTCTTTCTGAAAGGGCTTTCCCGAATAGTAATATGGCCTTAATTTTACCTTGTGAAAGCCTCTCCTCCGACATTGAAGATGCCATGAAAATAATTAATAAATATAACATAAACTACAAAAATATTGACCTTACACCAATTTATAATCAATTATTATCCACAATGGAAAATAATGACAATAAATTAGCAAAAGCTAATATCAAGCCAAGATTAAGAATGATTGTATTGTATTATTTTGCAAATATATTTGATTATCTTGTTGTTGGAACAGGCAATAAAAGTGAAATATCAATAGGTTATTTTACCAAGTATGGTGATGGTGGTGTTGATATATTGCCATTAGGAAATACTTACAAGACCGAGGTAAAAAAAATTGCAGGATATTTGAATATACCCGAAGCTCTAATAAATAAACCACCATCGGCAGGTTTATGGGAAAATCAGACCGATGAAAAAGAAATGGGTTTTAGCTATGAAATTTTAGATAAATTTTTAGCGACCGGGGATATAAAAGACAAAAGAATAGAAAAAAATATCTTAAAAATGAGTCAGCTAAGTGAACATAAGAGAAAATTGCCGCCTACTCCCAACCTTTAATGTCATAAGTAAAACAGATATTTTCATATTTTCAGTAAATTAATAAATCGTAGATAAATTGCAACGATTTTTTTTATATGCTAAAATAAAAAAAATTACCAAGAGGAAGATGTTATGTCAGGACATTCAAAATGGAGTACTATAAAAAGAAAAAAAGGAAAAGCTGATGCCCAAAGAGGAAAATTGTTTGGGAAACTAAATCGTCTTATTTCTGTTGCTGCCCGTAATGGTGGTGACCCGGAGATGAATGTTGATCTTCGTAATGCCATACAGTATGCCAAAGAAAATAATATGCCTAATGAAACTATTGAAAGGGCAATTAAAAAAGGCACCGGAGAAATTGAAGGTGTAACATATGAAGATGTCACCTATGAAGGTTACGGTCCCGGTGGCGTGGCGGTACTGATAAAGGTGTTAACAGATAATCGCAATAGGACTGTTTCTGAAATACGAAGGATATTTACAAAGCATGGTGGCAATCTAGGTTCCAGTGGTTGTGTGGCGTGGATATTTACCCGCAAGGCATACTTTTCTTTTAATAAAGAGAAAGTCAATCAGGATACACTTCTAGATATGGCATTAGATATAGGAGCAGAAGATATTGAAACAGATGATAAAAATATAGAAGTAACATTAAATCCTGCTGATTTCGATAAATTCAAAAAAATATTATCTGATAATCAGATAGAATATTCTGTTGCTGAAATTACCATGATACCTCAGACGACAGTTGATTTAGAAGGGAAGAAGGCGGAGCAAATGCTAAGCCTTATGGAGCAGCTGGAGGATCATGATGATGTGCAAAATGTTTATGCTAATTTTAATATTGATGATAAAGTAATGGAAGGACTTGCAACTGAATAGGGTGAAAACTTGATTATTATTGGAATTGATCCAGGTCTTAATCATACTGGGTATGGATTAGTAGAAATACAAAAGGATAAGATAATAGCCATTGACTATGGCTCTATCACAAACAAAACAAGTGATAATTTTTCGGATAAAATTAAAAACATTTATAATGTGGTAGATAATCTTATAAAAACATATTCTCCTCATGAACTAGTGCTTGAGGAGATATTTTTTAGTAAAAATACTAGAAGTGCAATCAATGTGGGGAAAATATGTGGTGCCGTTGCTTTGACTGCTACATTGGCAGGAATTAATGTAGTTACTTATACTCCACTACAGATAAAACAGTCAGTTGTTGGTTATGGCCGAGCTACTAAAAATCAGGTACAAGTAATGGTCAAAGTTTTATTAAATTTATCAGCCATTCCGCGTCCTGACCATGCAGCAGATGCATTGGCAGTTGCTATTTGTCATATTCATTCCAGGTACTCATACTAATAAGATTACCATCTTATTCAATCTAAGACACTATATATAGTATCTGAATTAAAAATATCAGATAATATTTGAAAGTTTATTTATAAAAAAATAATTCAGAATAGCGGATATTAACGATATATTTTAAGGAAATTGTTTTAGAATATGATATCATTTTTAAATGGAACTATTGAATCAAAGGAAACCGGTTCAATTGTCATAAATGTAAATGGAGTTGGATATTTAATCCATGTTCCATCAGTTGATAAATTTGTGTTAAGCCAAAACAAACAAACAATATTTACCCACTTATACATTAGAGAGGATAGAATTGTTTTATATGGTTTTTTAAATAATAATGAACGTGATTTTTTTAAGATATTGCTTGATACCCCGGGTATTGGTCCCAAAGTTGCCTTAAATGTTCTTGCAGATATGGAACCAGAAGAGTTCCAGCAAGCAATTATAGAAGAAGATCTGAATTTAATAAGCAGTATTTCAGGTATCGGGAATAAGCTAGCCAAAAAAATAGTATTAGAATTGAAAGAAAAATTAAAAGATTTTAAGCTAAGCGATAGCTTAACAGAAAAAGTTAACGGAAGACAGGATTTTGTCTATGATGCTGTTGAAGCCATGAAGGCACTGGGTTACCAAGAAAAGGAAGCTAAACAACGCATTGCTAAAGCACTCAAAAATTTAAATAATCATAAATCTATTACAGTTGAAGACTTGATAAAAAGTGCCTTAAATAAAGATATTAAAAAATAGCATTAGTAAATAAAAATAGAGGAATATTATAATAATAAAAAATTATATTTCTTAACTGTTATCGACTATTGACTATTAAAAAGTAGCAGGATTGGTCTATGAATAAAAAAGAAGATTTAATTGATCGGGATTTGAAACAAGAAGGCGTGGAGTCTGAAGCAAATTTAAGGCCACAAAAATTATTAAATTTCATTGGTCAAAAAAATATAAAGGACAATTTGTCAGTCTATATACAAGCAGCCCTGAAAAGAAATGAACCAATTGATCATATTCTATTATATGGACCTCCCGGGTTGGGCAAAACTACCTTGGCTAATATTATTGCTCGAGAAATGGGTGTGAACATTAAAATGACTTCAGGCCCTGTTATAGAAAGAGCCGGAGATTTAGCTGCTATTTTAACAAATCTTAAAGAGAAAGATATTTTATTTATTGACGAGATACATAGACTAAATCGATCAGTAGAAGAAATATTGTATCCTGCCTTGGAGGACTTTGCTCTTGATATTTTAATTGGTAAAGGCCCTAGTGCTAGATCAATCAGAATTGATTTGCCTAAATTTACCCTAATAGGCGCTACGACCAGGACTGGTTTGATTACATCTCCTTTGAGAAGTCGTTTTGGGGTAATTTCAAGAGTTGGATATTATAAAGATGAAGAGTTGCAGGAAATAATTATACGTTCTGCTAATATTTTGAAAATCAAGATTGAAGAAGATGCTTCCAAAGAAATTGCCATGCGCTCCAGGGGGACGCCCAGAATTGCCAATCGTTTACTAAAAAGGATTCGGGATTATGCTCAAATTGAGGGAGAAGGTGTGATAAGTAAAGATATTGCCATTTTTGCTTTGAAAAATATGGGTATCGACAACCAGGGTTTATGCGAGATTGACAAGAGATTGCTATTAACCATATTAGATAAGTTTAAAGGTGGACCTGTTGGCTTAGGAACTCTAGCTGCTTCTATAAATGAAGATAAAGAAACCATATGTGATGTGCATGAACCTTATCTTTTACAGAAAGGATTTTTGTCAAGGACTTCACAGGGAAGAAAAACGACAGAGATGGCTTATCATTATTTTAACAAGAGTCAATATCAGCAAGGTAACGGTAAAAATTCATCTTTGTTCTAATTAAAGGGAATCAATTATGTATAGCACCAGTGTTATAGCGAGAATATTGATTATAACAGGGATTGTGATTGCTGCTGTTGGTTTAGTATTTCTGTTGATAGGTAAAATTCCTTCTTTTTCATTTCGATTACCGGGTGATATTCTGATAAAGAGAAAGAATATGGTATTTTATTTTCCATTGGGATTATGTATTCTGGTAAGTATTATCTTAACAATTATATTTCGTATTTTTAGATAATTATATTTTATTTAACCATAAAACCGCCTTCTTAGAAGTTGGTAAGGGTTAAATAAATAAATTGCTTTTTACCATAAAAAGATTAAGATAAGCCAGATGACAATTTTTCACCTGAACTCCAAAGCTGAAAGTTTTCTTGCTTAAGAAATATTATTGCTAAAGTAAAAGTAAAAAAACAGAAAGAAAAAAAGAGCTAAAAAGTAGCAAATAGGGAAACCTCTTTTAGGGGTTCTTAAAACCACCCGCTATGTGGGTGCGATATTTGATGATTAATTATAAGTTAGATATAACAAGCATAGAGGTATAGAGGTATTTTATATGAAACAGGATTTTAGGTGCACTTATTATAATATGGAAAAAAGTAGCAATTTTCTGGTAATATTAGTTATTTTTATTATTTTTCTTTCAGTTGCTAGTATTAATGCGTTGGCAGAAAGTCCCATGTTAAGGGTTGGTATTTTTCTGGACCATAGAGAGGTTGAGCTAAGTAGCGATAGCGGACTACACATTCAAGAAATTCCCTCGATGAAATCATTATATGTTCACGAAAGCAGTAATCCGCTTAAGATAACAGCTAACCCTAATGGGATAGAAATAAATAATCAGCTATATAATCCGGTCAAGGAAATTAAAATTATTCCCGATAATGGTGGATTAATCCAGGTAAATAATCATAAGTACAGGGGAGAGATAGAGATTGTTTTAGAAAATAGATTATTAAATGTCATTAATATTATTGAAATGGAAAAATATCTCTATGGAGTTTTGAAAAAAGAAATTTCACCCGAATGGCCGCAAGAAGTTTTGAGAGCTCAGGCTGTTGCTGCCAGAACCTTTGCTTTATCAAATATGAATAAATTTATCGATAAAGGTTATAATATTTGCGCTACTACTAATAGCCAGGCTTATGGTGGTGTTTATCATGAACATCCGGCTACAAATAAAGCAGTGAATGATACAAACGGCATTATTCTAACTTTTCAAGGTGAACCAATTAATGCTGTTTATCATTCGGATAGTGGTGGATGTACTGAAAATAGTGAAGATGTATGGGGTGGTTTTGTTCCCTATCTAAGAAGCGTTCCCTCGGATTACGAAGAAATTGTTTCCCCTCCCAACCATCAATGGAGTTGTTCTTTTACAGAACAAGAAGTATTAGAAAAACTGGCTCAACATGGATATCATTTTAATGTTATTAATAATATAGTTATTGGAGATAAGACAGAAGCTGGTAGAGTGAAATCTGTAGATATTATTGGGGATAATAATAAAAAAATTACCATGAAAACTAATGACTTTCGACTTTTAATGAATCCCACTATGATCAGAAGTTCATTGTTTACGATTGAGATAATGGGGGACAGAACAGAAGAAATTAGCAGGGAAAGCGAAACTCTGGATATACCTGAACAGAAGACGCAATTAGAGCAGGAAAAAGTAGATGACATTTTAAGGGAAGAAGGGGATTTTAGCATTCCTGAATTAATTGAGTTATTGAAAAGGCCGAAGGGGGAAAAGATACCGAAGAAAGAGAACTTTTCGGAGGTTAAGAAAGATAGTCACACTGACGAATTTCTATTTACCTTTAAAGGTTTTGGAAGTGGTCATGGAGTAGGACTTTCTCAATGGGGAGCCTATGGTATGGCTTCTGAAGGTTATTCCTATGAAGATATATTAAAATATTATTACCAGGGAATCCAGTTAACGAAATTATACTGAATAAAACTTATTATCAGATTTGAGGTTTTGGATGGATATCACACTTTTTGACTATGATTTGCCCCCAGGTTATATAGCCCAGGAGCCACTTAAAGAAAGAGATCACAGTAAATTGATGGTTCTTAATAAGGATACCGGGGCAATACAGAATAGAAAATTCTTTCATATTGTAGATTTTTTGCAACCAGGCGATCTACTGGTGTTAAATAATAGTAAAGTGCTGCCGGTTCGACTATATGGTTCCAAAAAAAATACCGGAGGTAAAATTGAGACCCTTTTAATTAAGCCCATCTCGGATTACCGGTGGGAAGTGTTATTAAAGCCAGGGAAAAGAATTCACTGTGGCACGAAAATATTCTTTTCTACCCAGTTAGAAGCAGAAGTAGTCAGTAAAAATGATAAGGATGGAACATATCTGATTGATATGCAAGCAAATGGAGATTTTCATAAGATATTATATGAACTTGGAAAAATGCCTACCCCTCCCTATATCAAAAAAGAATTAGTTAAAACATCTTTCTACCAGACTGTCTATGCCGCTCACGAAGGTTCTATTGCAGCACCTACTGCTGGGTTTCATTTTACCGAAAAATTATTGCAAGAGATTAAAGATAAAGATGTAAAAATAATTTTTTTAACATTGCATATCGGCAGAGGTACTTTTGAAAAAATGAGAGTAGAACAAGTAGAAAAACATAAGATGAAATCTGAGTTATTTACAATATCTGCTGAAAATGCCAGGATAATCAATAAAGCAATGCAGGATGATCGTAGAATTATAGGGGTTGGAACATCGGTAACCCGAGCATTAGAATCTTCCTTTAAGCAAGGTAGAATCGTAGAGGGAATGAACTGGACTGATTTATTTATTTATCCGGGGTTCCGATTTCAGGCAATAAAAGCACTCATTACCAATTTTCACCTTCCTAGGTCAACTCCTCTAATGCTAGCATCCGCATTTGCCGGAAGGGAGAATTTATTGAATGCTTATCAGGAAGCTATTAAGAAAGAGTATCGATTCTATAGCTTCGGAGACGCCATGTTTATTGTTTAATTTTATAATATCCAGGTTGTACTTTTGATAGGTTTTTAAAAAATACATTATAGAGAAATATGACTACTAAATTTACTATTAAAAAAACAACGAAAGAAACTGGTAATAATGCCAGATTAGGACTACTTAAAACTGAACATAGCACGATTGAAACACCGGTGTTTATGCCAGTCGGCACTCAGGGTACCGTAAAAGGCATGCTTCCCAAAGAGATAAATAATTTAGGTTTTTCAATTATTTTATGTAATGCATATCATTTATTTTTACGTCCTGGTCATAAACTTATTGCTAAGGCAGGCGGTTTACACCGTTTTATGGGATGGAATAAATCCATATTGACTGACAGCGGAGGATTTCAAGTTTTTAGCTTGGGAAAAATAAATAAAATAACGGATGAGGGAGTTACTTTTCAATCCTATATTGATGGTTCAAAGCATTTTATTAGCCCGGAAAAATCAATGGAGATACAGATGGCTTTAGGTTCGGATATTGCCATGGTTTTTGACCAGTGTGCTCCATATCCTTCTACTAGATACGAAACGAGCTTTGCAGCCGAGAGAACTCTTCAGTGGGCAAAACAGTGTCAGTCATTTCATTCTTCGAAAAATCAAACATTGTTTGCTATAATTCAAGGTGGTCTTTTTCCAGAAATACGAAAAGAGAATGCCATAAAAATGGTAGATTTAGATTTTTCGGGATATGCCCTGGGTGGTTTAAGTGTAGGAGAGCCAAAACCGATGATGTATCAGATACTTGATGTTACTGTACCTTTATTGCCCAAGGAAAAACCCAGATACTTAATGGGCGTAGGAGAACCCCGCTCAGTTCTGGAAGGAGTAGCAAGGGGGATAGACATGTTTGATTGTGTATTGCCGACTAGAAATGGTCGAAATGGTTGTCTTTTTACCAGCCATGGAAAGATGTCAATTACAAATTCTAGATACAAAGATGATTTGTCTCCGATAGATGGAGATTGTCGATGTTATACCTGTCAAAAATTTTCCCGGGCTTACTTAAGGCATCTTTATATGGCCAATGAGATGCTTGCCTCAATCCTGGGTACCATACACAATCTTTACTTTATGAAGCATTTGATGAATGAAATCCGTAATGCTATTATTGAAAATCGCTTTAATTCATTCAAGAAAAACTTTTTTGACAACTTTTCTTAATATTACATTTCTATATTGATGTTGAAAATTTTAATAATATTTTATTATTTTATTTAACCATAAAAAAGATTAAGATAAGCTATCTGACAATTTTTCAGCTGAGGTTCAAAGTAGGCAGTTATAATGCTTAAAAACATTTATCCGTAATATAAGAAAAAAGCAAAATCAAAAGTAATTATGAAAATGTTAAACCTTTTTCAGGGGTTCTTAAAGCCACCCGCTATGCGAGTGTGATATTTATTTAATATTAATCATTAAAATATTTGATAAAAAGTGATTAATTAGGTATAATTTAAAAGAATTTTTAAAAAAGAAAGGTGTGAAGCAAATGTCTCAAGGTATTCAGCAATTTTTGCCTTTAATCATTATATTTGCCATTTTTTATTTTATTCTAATACGTCCGCAACAGCAAAGACAAAAAAAACATAAAGAAATGTTGGAGAGTTTAAAAGTTGGTGATAAAGTAATAACCATCGGTGGTATATATGGTGTTATCAGGGATATAAAAGGTGAGGTATTTACTTTAGAGATTTCTAAAGATATTAAAATAAATACTACCAGAAATGCTATTGGCTCAAAAAGAGAAAAATAAGATTTTGTTGATAAAACCGATAGAATAATATTAAGGCAGGTTTTATACCTGCCTTTCTTCTTGTTTACAAATATGATAAAGTGCCAGCTTAATAGCCTGGTTAGATATATAAATATAAATTGACAAAGAATTTTGTTAAATATTATAATCATAAGGTATTTTATATAAAAACAGTGATTCAGGGAAGATTTCTTTTGACACCATCTTTTCGTATTTATAAGCTATCTATTTTAAAGGAGTTGTTCAATATATGAAGCAGTTAAGAGTGATAAGGTTAGTAATTATTGTACTTGTGGTTGGAATTGCAGTTTTTTATGCTTTCCCTTTAGATAAAAATATTAATTTAGGCCTTGATTTACAAGGGGGGTCTCATATTGTACTGGAATGTATTGATACCCCGGATGCTCCAGTAGACAGTGACGCAGTTAGTCGGGTTATTGAAATTATTACTAATCGAATTAATCCTGAGGGTGTAAAAGAACCTGTTATTCAGCGTCAAGGTGAAAGAAGAATATTAGTGCAGTTACCTGGTATGGACGATCCACAGGAAGCCGAGAATCTTATTGGCAAAACTGCTTTGCTAGAATTTAAAGATGATAGTGGCCAAACATTATTAACAGGCGCTCATCTGAAAAATGCCAAAGCTTCTTTTGATCGTTTTGGTAGGGCGAATGTTGTGCTTGAATTTGACGAAGAGGGTGCAAAACTCTTTGAGCAAGCCACTATGAGAAATGTAGGTAAAATTTTGGCAATTACCCTGGATGGGCAGGAGATTTCTGCCCCTGCAGTAGAAGAACCTATTCCTAACGGCGAGGCTTCAATTGTAGGCCAATTCAGCGTAGAAGAAGCCCAGCAATTGGCATTATTATTAAGAAGCGGAGCTCTTCCGGTAGAAGTTAAGATTTTAGAAAATCGTTCAGTTGGCCCAACTCTGGGTAAAGATTCCATTAATCGTGGTTTAAAAGCCGGACTGGTGGGCTTATTGTTGATTCTTGTGTTTATGGTAGTTTTCTATAAGGGGTTTGGACTTGTTGCGGATTTGTCCTTAGGTATTTGTCTACTTTTGGTTATGGGTGGATTGGCAATCTTGAATGCAACCCTGACTTTACCTGGTATTGGCGGAATTATCTTAACTATTGGAATGGCAGTAGATGCCAATATCCTTATTTTTGAGAGAATCAAAGAAGAATTAAAAATGGACAAGACATTCAGGGCTTCTATAGAGGCTGGTTTTTCCAAAGCATTTAGAACAATATTGGATGCTAATGTTACTACATTAATTGCTGCAATTGCTCTTCTTTATTTTGGGTCTGGTCCAATCAGGGGATTTGCTGTAACTTTAAGCATAGGAATTGCAGTTAGTATGTTTACAGCAATAATAGTAACTAAATTAATTTTGGAATTGATGGTACAACGTTTTAAGAAAAATGCTTTAGTTTGAGATGTGGAATTGCACTAATTAGCACATTATAATTTTGAAGCCATAGTAATATTGTATTTAGGATGGATTAAAAGGATTTCAAAGAAAAGGATTCCCTTTGAATATCTTGACATTGTATATTGGAGGAAAATTCATGGATATTATCAAAAATACGGATATTAAATTCGTTTCTAAAAGAAAAAAATATTATCAAATTTCTGCTGCCATTATTTTAATTGGAATAATTTCACTGCTTTTTCAAGGACTAAATTATGGTATTGATTTTGCAGGGGGAACTCTAATACAAATAGACTTTGAACAAAATGCATCTATAACAGATATCCGAGATGTTTTGGGGGAAATGAATTTAGCTGGTAGCACCATACAGTCATTATCAGGTAATGAGTTTGTCATAAGAACAGACCAGACTGCCCTTCAACAGAGAGAGGAAATATTGGAAGGACTTGAAAATCGAATGGGGGCATTTGAGGTCCTGAAAGTAGAAATGGTAGGTCCTGTTATAGGAGAATCACTGAAACGACTAGCTGTTTTTGCCATCATCTTTGCCTTTATAGGCATTATTATATATATTACAGTAAGGTTTGAGTTTAAATATGCTATTACTTCTATTATTGCCTTAGGTCACGATGTTTTGGTTGCCCTGGCAGTCCTTTCGGTATTGCAAAGGGAAATATCGATACCCATTATTGCAGCAATTTTAACAATTGTTGGTTATTCATTGAACAACACTATAGTTATCTTTGATAGATTGAGAGAAAATCTTAAACTAAAATCACGGCCTATTCTGGAAGAAACTATTGATTTAAGCATAAACCAATCTCTAACCAGAACTATAAATACTGCTGTTACTACTTTATTGCCGGTTCTGGCACTTTATATTTTTGGTGGTACTTTGTCTGATTTCGCCTTCGTGTTATTGATAGGAATTGTTGTGGGGACTTATTCTTCTATATGCATGGCTGGTCCTTTACTTTTAGAATTTAAAAAAAGAGGGAAAGTATCTTTTAGTTCAGTACCTCAGGCTGGTCAAGATAACAGAGGGAAAAAAGCAAAGAATGCTAAAAAGATAAAAACCAAGAAGAAGAAATAGAAAAAATTGATGTGTAAATTATTTTATTTAACCATAAAAAATGCCTTCTTAGAAGGTGATAATAGTTAAATAGATTGGTTTTACTATAAAAATTAAGGGAAGAAGAGCATAGAAAAACTGGCTACTAAAAAGATAAGCCTCTCTTTTTTAGGCTCCTTAAAGCCACCTGCTAGATGGGTGCGATATTTGCTGGTAGCTACATAATTGATATAAGACATAGAAAGAGGTTTAATAAAATCAAGTGGATTATTGCTAAAGAGAATGAAGATTTAAGTAAAGATATAGCACATCAATTTTGCTTTGATCCCATTATTGCCCAGCTTCTAATTAACCGGGGACTGAAAGAGCCTAAAGATATCGAGGATTTTCTAAATCCCAAATTAGATAATTTAATAAATCCTTTTAACTTACAAGATATGACCAGAACGGTAGAACGTATAAAGGTGGCTCTTTACAACCAAGAAAAAATATTAATCTATGGGGATTATGATGTTGATGGCATAACCAGTACAACCCTATTGTTTTCGGTATTAAGTATTTTTAGCTCAAATATCTATTACTATATTCCAAATCGCTTTGAAGAGGGATATGGAATTAGCCAAGAGGGAATTCAGTTTGCTATTAAATACCATATTTCACTAATTATTACGGTTGATTGCGGAATTACTTCACATCAAGAAATTAAACAACTTAGCGATATGGGTATTGATACTATTGTAACAGATCACCATGAACCACTCGGAAAACTTCCGGAAGCATATAGCATTATCAATCCAAAAAACTGTGACTATTCTTTTAAAGATTTAGCCGGTGTGGGTGTTGCTTTTAAGTTAGCTCAAGCCTTGTTTACTGTACTGGAGAAAGAAAATGAAGCGATATACGAGCATTTGGACTTAGTAGCACTGGGCACTATTGCCGACTCAGTACCTCTTTTGGGTGAGAATAGGATTCTGGTTAAATACGGCCTTAGCAGGCTGATTAATAGCAGGAAAAAAGGATTAATAAGGCTATTAGAACATGGCAATTATAAAAACTTGTCTAATCCTTTATTGGTACGTGATATCAGTTTTGATTTGATTCCAATTCTAAACTCAACAGGGAGAATTGGCAACCCTGAGCATGCGGTTGATTTATTATTAACAGATTCATCTTATCGTGCAAATTATTTAGTCAATCAAATGTTAGAGCTTAATGAAGAAAGAAAAACAATTACTCAAAAAGTATTACTAGAAGCCAAAAAAATGGCATATGAAATAAATTTAAAGGAAAAGCAAAAGATATTAGTTCTCAGTTCCAGTCACTGGCATCCCGGGGTAATTGGCATTGTGGCTTCAAGAATAATGGAAGAGTTTGCCCAACCGGTTATAATGATTTCAGCCAGCAATGGCATAGGTAAGGGTTCAGGTCGGAATCAAGGAGAATTTGATTTTTCGAAAATACTATCTGAGTGCTCTGATTTACTGGTTAAATACGGAGGGCATCAGTATGCTGCCGGTATTACTATTTCTGAAAGTAGAATAGGGTTATTTAGAAAAAAACTAAACCAGATTCTAGAGGATAACAGGAATATTAACACTTACAATGAACCAATTATTAAAATTGACACTTTGATTGGCTTTGATAAAATGAATTGGAGTTTTTTGGATATTATAGAAAAATTAAGGCCGTTTGGACCAGGAAATCCACAACCAATTTTTGGCGGATATAAATTTCCCCTTGTTTCCTGGAGAAAAGTAGGAAAAGAGGAAAAACATCTTAAATTATGTTTGGGTAAAAAGGGGAAAAATTTTGATGGAATTGCTTTCCAGATGGCTGAAAGATGCCAAAATATTATGAGTGATAACATTATTAATGTTGCATTTCAATTAGGAGTAAACTGTTGGAATGGCAAGGAGTCTATACAATTAATGATAAAAGACATTCAATCCACTCTAAGGAGGATATAGAAAAAATGGATCTAAAAAGCAAAATAAGAAATATTCCAGATTTTCCGGTAAAAGGAATTCAGTTTAAAGATATTACCACTTTGTTAAAGGATAAAGAAGCCTATAAGTATTGCATTGATCAAATTACTAAGCATTGTAGATCTTTAAAAATTGACTATGTTGCCGGAATTGAAGCCCGTGGATTTGTTATAGGAGCACCGGTGGCATATAATTTAAATGTAGGATTTTTATTAGTTAGGAAAAAAAATAGATTACCGGCTGATGTTGAGAGAATTTCCTATCAACTGGAATATGGGGAAAATATTTTGGAAATTCATAGGGATTCTTTTCAAGAAGGTGACCGGATTATGGTTATTGATGATTTGTTGGCCACAGGCGGTACCACATTAGCGGTTTTCAACCTTATAGAAAAATTAGGCGGGAAAATTGTAGGTGCTGACTTTATTGTTGAATTAGAAATGCTAAAAGGAAAAGAAAAATTAAAGGGATATGAAATATTTTCCCTGGTAAAGTATAATAGATAAAATAGAAAGATATCTTTAAATATTGTTCCTCCGAATTCTCCGTAACCAAAGAGGTGTTCATGATAGAAAATTCTATCAAAATTGAATCATTAATTGAAAAAATTAAATCGTATAATCCAGAGGCTAATATTGAATTAATCTGGCGAGCTTATGCTTTTTCTCAAGATGCCCACCGTAATCAGAAACGTTATTCAGGTCAACCATATTTATCCCATCCCCTGGAAGTGGCTGACATTCTGGCTGATTTAAATATGGATGTAATTACCATCGTGGCTGGCTTACTACATGATGTTGTCGAGGACACCCATGTAGGTTTGGATGAAATAAAAACACAATTTGGAGAAGAAGTTGCCATGTTAGTAAACGGGGTAACAAAATTAAGTAAGATTTCTTTTAAAACAAAGGAAGAGCGACAAGCAGAAAATTTTCGAAAAATGTTTTTAGCTATTGCTGAAGATATTAGGGTTATCCTTATTAAATTAGCGGATAGGCTTAACAATATGAGAACCCTTAAATTTATGCCTGCACCAAAACGTTTGATAAAAGCCAAGGAAACATTGGATATTTATGTTCCTATTGCCAATCGTTTGGGCTTATACCGGGTTAAGTGGGAATTAGAAGATTATTCGTTGCTTAACCTAGCCCCCAAACAGTATAACGAACTTGCTGCAAAAGTTGCCAAGAGCAGGGCAGAAAGAGAAAAATACATTGAATTCATCAAGAATAGAATGTTTAAAGAGTTAAAAAAATTCGGTATTGAAGCAACTATTCAGGGTAGACCAAAAAATATTTATAGTATATACCAGAAAATGCAAGAACAGGATAAGGATTTTTTCCAAATTTATGATTTGATGGCAATTAGAATTATCTGTGATTCAATTAAAGATTGTTATGCTGCCCTAGGTCTTCTTCATTCCATCTGGAAACCCATGCCAGGTAGATTTAAAGATTATATTGCTATGCCCAAATCAAATATGTATCAATCATTGCATACTACTGTTATAAGCTCTGAAGGAGAACCTCTAGAGGTTCAAATAAGGACCGAAGAAATGCATAGAACATCTGAGTATGGAATTGCTGCCCATTGGAAATACAAGGAAAAAGGAGACAACTTAAAAGATAAGAAATTTGAAGAAAGATTAACCTGGTTACGACAGATATTAGAATGGCAAAAAGAATTAAAAGATCCAATGGAATTTATGGAAAACCTGAAAATAGATTTATTACAATATGAGGTTTATACTTTTACTCCAAAGGGAGATGTAAAAGTACTGCCTTTAGGTTCCTGCCCTGTGGACTTTGCGTATGCCATTCACACGGAAATAGGACATAGATGTGTAGGGGCTAAGGTAAACAACAAAATTGTTCCACTTGATCGTAAGTTAAAAAGTGGAGATATTGTTGAGATATTAACTTCCAAAACATCGAATGGACCAAGTAGAGATTGGTTGAAATTTGTAAAGAGTTCAGGGGCAAAAACACGTATAAAATCATGGTTCAAGAGGGAATTACGTAATGAAAATATTGAGAGAGGAAGAGGATTGCTTTTACGTGAATTAGAAAAATACAAAATATCATGGGGTTCTGAGCTGGAGGAAAAATTTGGTGATATCTCGCAACCAATGGGTTATACCGATCTAGATTCCTTGCTGGAAGCTATCGGTTATAAAAAATTAAATCCCAGCCATTTGATCAATAAGATTTTACCTCAAGAAAATAAAGAGGAAATGAAAATCAAAGAAGAACCGGAGACAGAAAAAAAGATTGATAAGGGAGTTAAGATTGATGGGGTAGACAATATCCTGATTAGATTTGCTCAATGTTGTCATCCTGTCCCCGGGGATGAAATTATTGGTTATATTACCAGGGGCAGAGGCGTTACAATACATCGGATAGACTGCCCTAACCTTAAAAATGTTTCAGGAGAAGAAGGCCGTTTAATTAATGCAGAGTGGCATAAAACAGAAAATGATTATTTTCCAGTAAGAATTAAGGTTATTTCTGCTGATAGAAAAAATTTAGTATCAGATGTATCAATGGTGCTTTCAAATTATAAGGCATCAATTAAAAATATCAATGGTTCAGCAAATAAAAATGGTATTGCTTTTCTTAACTTAACGATAGAGGTGAGCAATCTTGATCATTTGAAAGAAATTATTACCCGTTTAAAAAGTTTGAAAGCCATTAAAGAGGTAAAAAGAATAGAAGGAGAATAGAGAGAAAGGAAATAATATGAGAGCAGTTATTCAGAGAGTTAGTAAAGCTTCAGTTGAAGTTGACAACCAGAAAATATCTCAAATCAGTCAAGGCATGCTTGTTTTATTGGGAATCAAAAAAGGTGATACTATCAAGGAAGCTGAATTATTGGCAAGAAAAGCAGTCAATTTAAGAATATTTGCTGATAAAGATAACAAGATGAATCTTTCTCTACTGGATATCAATGGACAGGTAATTGTAGTATCACAATTTACACTCTACGGGAATTGCAAAAAAGGGAGAAGACCTAGCTTTATAGAAGCAGCCTTACCGGAAAAAGCTGATTCTCTTTATCAATATTTTGTTCAATTTCTTAAAAATGAAAACGTTTTAGTTCAGACGGGACAGTTTCAGGCATTTATGCAAGTAGAGATTATCAACGATGGTCCCGTTACCTTTATTTTGGATAGTGATGAATTGCATAATAATTAAAAGATAAAGGAGTTAAGTATATTATGAATCAGTCTAGTTCTATCTATTTAAAGAAAATAGTTTTAGGAAAATTAGCAACGAATTGCTACCTGTTGGGATGTAATCTGACTAAAGAAGCAGCAGTAATTGATCCTGCAGAAGAAGATGAGATAATTTTAACTCAATTAGAAAAAGATGGTTTTTCCCTGAGGTATATTATTAATACCCATGGACATGCAGATCATATTGCTGGAAATAAAATGCTAAAGAGCAGGACCTCGGCAAAAATATTCATACATAGATTAGATGAAGATATGTTAAATGACCCCCAAAAAAACCTATCTTTTTTTACTGGTATGCCCATTAAATCACCTCCTGCTGATAAATATTTAGAAGAAGGCAAGAATATCAGGGTAGGCTCTTTAGATATTTTGGTTATCCATACTCCTGGTCATTCACCCGGTAGTGTTTCATTGAAGATAGAAGGAAAGATTTTTACTGGTGATACCTTATTTGCCAATGGAATTGGCAGGACTGATTTACCAGGCGGCTCCCTGTCAGAAATACAGCACTCTATAAAAGATAAATTAATGGTTCTTGATAATAATTGTGAGATATTGCCTGGCCATGGACCAGGCTCTACCCTTCAGAGGGAAATTGACAATAATCCATGGCTTCAATAATATAAAATTAAGCAAGACTTAATAATAGGAGGATGATGATGCAATATGATATTAAGGACATTAATTTGGCCGACAAAGGAATAAAGAGAATAAAGTGGGCCCAAAATCAAATGCCGGTACTGGAGGAAATCGAAAAACGTTTTGAACAAGAAAAGCCCCTTAAACAGATAAAAATTGCTGCTTGCCTTCATGTAACTACCGAGACCGCTAGTCTTATGATTGCTCTTAAATTCGGTGGTGCTGAGATTGTCCTCTGTGCTTCAAATCCATTGAGTACTCAGGATGATGTCGCTGCATCACTGGTAAGGGATTTTAGAATACCCGTATTTGCCATTAGAGGAGTAGATAAAAAGGGTTATTATCAGCATATTTCAAGAACATTAGATATAAAACCTAATATAACTATGGATGATGGAGCGGATTTGGTTTCTACAATTCACTCTACTCGGGAGAATTTAATAGATAATATTGTTGGCGGAACAGAAGAGACGACAACGGGAGTTATTCGCTTGAGGAGTATGCAGAAAGAGGGGACTTTACAGTACCCAATTATTGCCATTAACGATGCTTTAACGAAACATCTTTTTGATAATAGATATGGTACTGGACAGAGTACAATAGATGGTTTATTGAGGGCTACTAATATCTTATTAGCGGGTAAAATAGTTGTTGTTTGCGGCTATGGATGGTGTGCTAGAGGAGTGGCGAGTCGAGCTAAAGGAATGGGAGCCCGTGTTATTGTTACCGAAATTGATCCCCTAAAGGCATTGGAAGCAGTGATGGATGGTTTCCAGGTAAGTCCTCTTCGGGAAGCTGCCAGAGTTGGGGATTTATTTATTACTTTAACCGGAAACAAAAATGTTATTGACAGGGAGGATATCTTGTTAATGAAAGATGATGCTATTTTAGCCAACGCAGGACATTTTAATGTAGAAATTGATATTCCTTCTTTGGAAAAATTAGCCATAAGTAAGGAAGCAGTTAGAGACAATGTTGTTTTATATAATCTGAAAAATGAAAAGAAAATTTACTTACTTGCTGAGGGGCGGTTATTAAATTTGTCTGCTGCAGAAGGTCATCCTGCCAGTGTTATGGATATGAGCTTCGCAAATCAAGCCTTATCCATAGAATATCTATTAAAAGAAAGCAAGTCTCTTTCAAAAAAAGTTTATGCAGTACCTCGGGACATTGATGAAAGGATTGCTTTTCTCAAGCTTCAAAGTATGGGAATTAATATTGACAAACTTACGCCTGAACAAAAAAAGTACCTGGCAAGCTGGCAAGAGGGAACTTAATTTGCATCTCATTCTGACCAAATTTCTTTAAAGGTTTAAACATGGCAAACAAAAATAGCGCCTGGGATTACCTAAAAGAAGGATTTCTTAATCTTATTTGCCCTCTCAGTTGTGAGAATTGCGGTAAAACAATTAGAGAGTCCAAAGGATATGCCATTTGTGATGATTGCATGCAACAAATCAAATTTATTTCTTCTCCTTATTGTTATCAATGCGGAAAACCCCTGTCACCTATGGTCTATTTTGAAGAAAAAGCTGTATGCAGTGATTGTAATAACAAAGAAAGGCATTATTTTAACCGATCAGTTGCTTACTATCAGGGTGTAATGAGGAAATGTATCCATTTACTTAAATACAAAAAACAGGTAAAATTAATTCAACCATTAGGAGATCTAATGATTGATTATTTAAAGGCCGATAATTTTTATGATATACAGAAAATTGATTTAATAATTCCTGTTCCTTTATATAAAGGAGATTTCTTAAGGAGAGGTTTTAATCAAAGCAGTTTATTGGCTGAATATATTGCTAATTATTTTTCTATTTCTTTTAGCAGTGATTTATTGATTAAGAAGAAAGAAAATGTTTCACAGGTAGGTTTATCAAAAATCGAGAGAAAAAATAATGTAAAAAATGTTTTTTCCATTAATCCGTCCTTTAAAAATGATATCTATAACATTCTTTTAATTGATGATATTTTTACTACAGGGGCAACCGTGGAAGCCTGCTGTAAAGAATTAAGAAAAACTGGAATTAAAAAAATATTTGTTTTAACATTGGCAAGGGGAATATAAAAATTCCCTCCTTAGAGCTGTGGTTGAAAGTCGATGCCAGCCGCAGGCGAAACGATCCACGTAAGGTAACGATTATTAGTTGCTGAGCATAGTGCGGTTTTGGAGTTAGTCCTGCCTTATCATTTTTAGATGATAAGAGAAGAGTAGTAGTGAAAAGATAGCGAGCCTCTCAGCAGGCGAGTGTGGGGGAAAAGACCAGGTCAGTCTAAGGAGGGAATTTATTTAAGTGGTATTTACTGAAGAATATATTGGAAAAATTATACCTAACAGTGTTATTATATATATTATAATAAATTTGGCTTTAGATGGGGCTCTGTAGGTTATAATAAGTATGAAGAGCAAAAGCATAATAAGCTAATGTTATTTAATTAAAGTTAAAGGAGGGTTTCAGGGTAATTTTCCCTGAATACAACGAATTAGCCATAGGAGGTGTACAGGAATGAAATTAATCATAAAAGGCAAGCGGATTGATGTTACGGATTCTGTAGAAAGCTATATTAGAAAGAAGATGGAAAAATTAGACAAATATTTTGACCAGATTATGGATGCAACAGCTACTGTAAGTGCAGAAAAGAATAGGCAAATATTTGAAGTGACCCTTCAGGCAAAAAAGGCAATTATTAGAGCAGAAGAAGAAAGTGACAGTATCTATACCTCTATCGATAGTGTTGTTGAAAAACTGGAAAGACAAATTATTAAATATAAAGAAAAGCTTTACAGTAAATCTTTCGGTGAGCAAAATAGGATGAAAGAGGCGAGTCTTATTGAAAACAGGGAAAATGATATTGATGCCCAGGATGATGAAGATGTCAGAATTGTCAAAACAAAGAAATTTGTTATCAAACCAATGTCTCCTGAAGAAGCTTGCTTGCAAATGGAGCTGTTAGGTCATAGTTTTTATGTTTTTAATAATGAAGCAACAGATCAAATTAATGTGATATATAAAAGAAAAGATGGTAATTTTGGGTTAATAGAGCCCGAAATATAAAAAGAGAAAAAGGGGGTTCTATGAACAACATTCCAGTAAAGGATTTTCGAAATTTTATTATTTCACCTCGATTTGCTTCTAAGATGGAAGAAATTGAGAAATCTATTAACAAATTAAACGGTGTATTATTTTCTAAAATTGTACTAGCAGAAAACCAGGAAATAAGAGAAATACATATTATTACCAAGGATTACTGTAATCCCAAGAAAATAAGTCGGGATATTGAATCACTATTAATTGCCCAATATAATATTGAAATTGATTACCGTAAAATAAGCATTGCCCAGGTAAGAGACGAAAAAGATTATTCAAACCGGTTAAAGTTTTCGGATATAATAGTTTCTTCTACTGACGAACACTTACAGGTTATTGTCAAGCTGGAGAATAAAGACAAACTCTTTGAGGGCAAGATTGATTGTGCCAATTGGAATAAGAACAGGGAATACATTATTGCCCGGGCAACACTGGATGCGATTACCTCTTTTTTAAATGGGAAAATATTTTTTCAAGTTGATGAGATTAGAAGATTACGGATGGATGGTAAAGAAGTTGTATTAATATCTATCAATTTAATCAGTTCACAGGGAAAGGAGAATTTGGTTGGTGCTGCCTTGACCGGAGATGACCCTAATAAAACAGTGGTCAATTCCATACTTAAAGCAGTGAATCGAAGAATTCTGTTTAAATAAAAAATTGAATATCAGTTTGAAGATAGGTCGGTGATCCTTAGATAAAAACCATTTAAGAGGAAAAAACAGTAGCAAGAAAAGTTTTTTAATGAGCGAAGCGAAGCGGTTTTTTGCTTATTCTTCGGAATAAAGAAAAACCGTGGAGGTGCACTATGAAAATTAATAAAGCAAAAGTAATAAGCTTTTTAATTAGTGTCATGGCCTTGCTGCTGGCCGGTGGCGCAAGAT
>CAZAJW010000301.1:0-7778 GCA_964485485.1 uncultured Atribacterota bacterium
GCTCTTAAAGTTACCCGCTATTCGGGTGCAATATTTACTGAAGTAAATTAGCAGAATCTATGTAGGACCAGTAACTTTTCCAATAGAGGATTTTGTTAGAACTTTTCTCCTGCTTTGTTTAATTCTTTACTTTCAGTAGCCTCAATAGTTAGTATCTTCTTGTTTAAGCTATTTTCTAGAACAAAATCACCTATATTACAACCAAGATGTCTGGCAATAACCGGACATTTGGCAATCAGCAAAAAGAATAAAGGATTTGGTTCGCCGGAAAGAGCTTCATAGTTTCCCTGTCCTTTACTAATTATCATTTCTGCCTCATCAAAAAGACGCATAAACTCTGGAGAACAATAGTCCAAAATAACTCCCGGAGAATCCGCACCAGATGAAATAATATTAGCATATTGGTTAATGCCACAAAAAATTGCATCATCAACAAGCGCATCATTTGAAACTGGTTTACCTTTCACCACATAAATAACATTTTTATGGTAATAAGTTACCAGATATTCTATTAGGATACGATCAAACACCACTTCGCCAGAATTATCAGCAAGATAAAGAACTGAATCAACATCTAATAAATGTTGGCGAAAAGAAAAATAATCAAAATGTTCTCCATCACTATTTACCTGTGAATCAAAGTCAATTCTTAACATTTTATTGATTTTTTCACTAATACTATCAACGCCCTCTATTCCAAAATCAATGATATTACCGATAATTGACAATCTAATGGCGGTTAAAAGCTTATTTTCTGCATCCTTCATTTTTATTTTCATTTCCGGATACATCCTTAAGGCCATCTTGTTACTTTCTTCTTTAATTTCTCTGTAAGGATCTTTCTTGCCGGTGATTTTGCTAATCATGGTGTAAATTTTTCTCCCCATTTCTGCTGGTGTTGTATTTAAGGAAAAATGAGGGATTATCTCAGATAAGTTGTTTAATACCTCTCTTTGGATTTCCTCGCTGGCACCGGATATTCTCGCAGCCTTGAGTGCCTGCTGGTAAAAACAGGGAATACAGTCTAAATAACTTTTCATTTTTTGCTCCTCACCTAAAAATTATATTATTAACACTCATCACTCATCCAATAATCTTCTATCAATTGTTCCATCTGGCATCATATTATCTGGATGGTATTGACCTTTTTCCTGCATCTTTCTTCTAACACAACGCCAATATTCTGATTTGCAATATTTTTCCACCCACTTTTTGTCAATTAAATTTTGTTCTGTATAGCGCCTTATTGGGCAAACGGAAAACCAATGGCAGGTTTCCCTATTATTCATTATAGTTCACCTTCTTATAAGTAGATAAATATATTTTCCTCTTAACTATAAGCAAACATCGCACCCGCAAAGCGGGTGGCTTAAAAAATCTCAAAGAGGTGTACCTTTATTTAACCATTACCACCTTCTTAGAAGGTGGTTTTTCATGATTAAATAAGACTAGACAATTCTCATTATAGTTAATAATAAGAGCCAAGCTGTTCTTTGCCTTATCTAATCATAGCTTAATCTGAGAAATAATAGAGCGAATTATTTCCTCAAAAGCCTGACTTGTTTCACTTTCCTTATTGCTGCAAATAAATGGTTGACCCTCATCTGCAGACTTAACCATCTGTACATCGATAGGTATTGCGCCTAGAAAAGGTACCTTAAAATCACTTGCTGCTTTTTTCCCTCCGCCAGTCATAAATAAATCAATCTTTTCTCCGCAATTAGGACAACGAAACCCACTCATATTCTCAATAATGCCCAAAATAGGAATATTGATATCTCTTAAAAAATGAATACATTTTCGTGAGTCAGATAAAGCAATTTCCTGAGGTGTAGTTACTATAACACCTCCGTCTAATTCGGGTATGAGTTGACAAACAGATAGCGGCTCATCTCCGGTACCGGGAGGAGAATCGATAACTAAAAAATCAAGATCACCCCAACTGACTTCAGCTAAAAATTGTTTGATTGCTATTCCTTTTAAAGGTCCTCTCCATACCAACGGAGTATCGGGCGATTCTATCAATGAAGCCATAGAAACAGCTGATAGATTTTCTCTAACCTGTATTGGTTTAATCTGTCCGTTACTGCCGGTTAATTTTTCTCCCTCAAATCCTAACATCTTGGCTACAGAAGGTCCGTGCAAGTCGGCATCAAGCAGGCCAACTCGATATCCTTTTTCAGCTAAAGAACAGGATAAATTTACGGAAACCGAGCTTTTCCCAACACCTCCCTTGTTTGACAAAACTAAAATTTTATGTTTGATATTGGCCATATTCTGTTTTAATTTTTCGGCCATTTCTTTGTTAGCTTGTTCTCTTTTCTTTCTCATTTCTTCTTGGGCTTGCTGCTGTGCTGCTGCAGTATCTACATTATCCAATATTCTACTTCCTCTTCTTTCCTCGTCTTATCTAAACGAATAATTTCAAATTCCATGCAAAAGTTAAAGCAAGATTACTTTCTAACCATTAGAGAACCACATTTGGGACATTTTATTTCTGTACAGGGTATACCAGGTTCATGTATTTTAACCGTTCCACAGGAAGGACATACACATTCCCCTCCGGGTCCGACTCCTCCCGCAAATCCTCTTGCACCTGTATTAATATTTCTTCTTCCCTGTCCTCTTCCGGTTCCCGGTCCTTGACCTCTTGGTCCGGTTCCGTCACCTCTGGGCATCTTCCTCACCTCCAATAAAAAAAATTGTTATTCATGATGGTGGTCTTCTTTTTCAATTCCGTACCCTTTGCCTGCACCAGGCTGGCAAAGGGAATCACTTCCTTCTAATTTTCCCTCAATATATCTTTCAACAACCTCATTGATTTCACCAGTAACGCCAATTATCGGTTTTATTCCTTTCTCGGAAAAGAGAGCTGCTGCTCTCCTGCCCATACCACCACAGATAATAACATGAACATCTTTTTCAGCAAGAAACTTTGGCAAAAACCCGGTACGATGCCCGGGATTTGCAATCGTTTCCTGATTAATTATTTCCTTATTTTCCAATTCAATTATTCTAAAAGAAGGACATCGGCCAAAATGAGCCGATACACTATTTTTATCAACCGCTATTGCTATTTTTTCCTTCATAAATATCTCTCCCTATTACATCTTTATTTTAAACCGGAATGTGGTCCTGCATTTGACTGGTTGGTTGGCTTTAAATTGCCTTTTTTATATTCCTGGATAGCAGATTCAACAGTTCCGCTGACTCCGGAAATTAACTGAACATCGGCAGCGCTAATCGTTCTAAAAGCATTAGGTCCACAATTTCCGGTAATTACAACCTGTATACCCTTATCTGCCATCATCTGGCCAGATTGAATTCCAACTCCACCCATACCGCGAATATTACTATTTTCAATAGCTTCGTACTCATCATTTTCAGTATCATAGATAATAAAATAAAGACATCTTCCAAATCTGGGATCAATCTCACTTTTTAATTCTGGTCCCGAAGAAGTAATTGCAATTTTCATTATTTCTCACTCCTGTTTTTTTTATTTTCATCACTATCTTTTATTATACCGCTTATGGCAAGTTTATAAAATATTCTATATATTATTACCTAAAATGAATCACCAGCAAAGATCGTTTTCCTGCTGGTGATTCATTTTAATCACTTATAAGATTACTCTTTTTTTTCTTTCTTTAATTCAGCTAATCTCTTATTCACTGCATCTAATTCAGCCTTAATATCTTCAGCCTCTGCCTGGAGTAAATCCATTTCCTGTTTGGGTTCCATTTGCCCCTGATAAGGGTAACTAGTTCCATAAACAGGATAGGCAGGCGGTACCGGTGCATAAGCAGGATATGCTGGGTAACCCGAGTAAGCACCTCGTCGGAAACCCCGACCGGCACCTCGTCCAAAGCCACGACCGAATCCGCCTCTAAATCCCATTCCTAAACGACCACCAACGGGATTGGCATAACCCGGAGCAGCATAACCAGCACAATAACCCGTCGCTCTTCCTGTCATGGGACCAAGGCCGGCAGGGCCAGTTCTATCACCACTTGGCATTATAAATCACCTCCTTTTTCATTATATTTTTCATTTTTTTGACAATCCTTGCATTCCCCGTAAAATTGGAGAATACAACTCTTCACGGAAAATCCGTATTTTCGATAAAGTTTTTCCTTCATTTTCTTAATCACATCAATTTCCTCTTCAGTCAATTCGCTTGAGTCAAAAAAAGTACGGCAATTCATGCATACTAGATGTTGATGACAATTTATCCCTTCAACTCTCCCTGCTAATTCGTATCTTGCTCTTCCTTCACCGAATTCTACCTTGATGACTACACCATTCTTTATCAAAAGATCAAGTGTCCTGTAGACAGTTGTCAACCCAATAGCAGGATATACCTTATAAGCCCGTAAGTATATCTCTTCTGCGCTTAAATGCTTTTTGGCATTATTCAGAATCTGAAGGATAATCCTCCTGGGCATAGTTACCCTGTATCCCCAGCCCTTAAAATGACTTGGCCAACTTTCCGATGGCCCTTTACCAAATCTACCTTTCATTATATTATAATTCCTTATTGATAATGATTACCATTAACATTTTAGGTCTAATTTTAATTTCTGTCAAGTTTTTCATTTAAATAATAAAAACAAAAGAAGGCAGTGACCACTACCTTCTTTTGTTTTTATCCAAAGTTATCACAAAAATAATATAAACTCTTTAAAATTAGAGAATTACTGATTAACTTTATAACTCTCCCAAACTTCCAACACTTCGGGAAAATCAATATTTAATCTTTTTATATTTTCTAAAGTAGGAACTCCATTTTCATCCCATCCCTTTCTTTTATATACAACATCACATAATGATTTATATTGACTCTCTCTATAACTTCTTAAGGCTCTTAGCTTTTCCTCAACTGTTTTACCTTTGGTCGAAAATCCTACTTTTTCTTCCAATTGTTTATCATATAATTTGGCATTTGATTCATATTCCTTCATAGTTACCGGACCCATGGCGCGATAAGGAATTTTATCATTTTTTCTGGTTCCAAAACCCATCTTTAAATTTAGCAGCCTCTGGAAATTATGTACTGCTTCCGATTGAGTAATAAGGTCTTCTGCAGAGATTTTCTTACCAGTTACTCCTTCAAATATCCAGCAATAATTTTCCACATGTTCCGGTACTTTTGCCGCATTAATTCCTGAATATTTTTTCTTATTATCAGCAGGCTCAATGTCATTCCAGGGAAGTTTACAAAGCCCTACCAGTGAGAACCAGGTTCTAAATAGTGGGAAATAAAACAAGGCTTCGGCTTTGTCCTCAAAAGTAGGAATCTGGTTATTAACCTGGTCCATAAAAATAAGCCATGATTCATCATGCTGTGGCCCTTTATTAGCAATGCCGTATCCGCCCTGCTGAGCAAGAGATTCTTTGGTTCCGTATTCGGAAAACTCCATTCCTTTACATTCCATTCCAATGTCATTTAAAAAATTCTCATCTGCCTGATAGTGTTCGACAAAATATTTTTTGCATCGACGAACTCCCTGGCCGGCAATTTTTCCAAATCCTTCTCCCTGGGCAATTTGATGGATAAGTTCTAACAGGGCATCACTGTTACCGAAGGTTAAATCTAATCCTCCGGTTCTCTCTTTATTTAAAATACCTTTTTCGTAACATTCCATCAGAAAAGCAATGGTAGTGCTAACTCCAATAGTGTCCAAACCATAATGGTCACAATAAAAATTGGCCTCTAAAACAACATCCGGTTCAAAACAACCACAGTTACCACCAAATCCGGCTGCTGTCTCATATTCAGGTCCGTCAACTATTACTTCTTTTCCTTTCAGTGGACCGGTATTTAGTTTAAATTGGTCAACGGCATGGGAACAGCGTAAATTACATCCTATCCAGCAGGAATCACCTGGTTGCTTCTGTGAAAAACGATTCAGCCAAACCTCATTACTAATATTTGCTGCCTGGGGATGTGAACTGAATTGATAATTATGAACAGGCAAACAGTTATGATTATTCATATGGTCTAAAAGATTAGCAGTCCCGGTTTCACGCATACCATTCTGAATATGGTCCAAAGACAGTATCTCTTTAGTTAGCCGTTGACCCGCCTTTTTCAACAAATCCGGCTTTGCTGGATTATTACTACTACCTTTTACACCTTTATACTTAACAACAATAGCGGCTATTTTCTTATTTCTTAGAACTGTTCCAGTACCACCTCGTGCTCCCTGCTTATAACGTATTTTTTTTCGACCGCGATCATACCAGCTAAAGTTCAAAATACCTAATAGTGAATTTTCAGCCCCTTCTCCGGCAGATACAATACTAATATTACTCTTGTCTTCTTCATTTTCTGCAAAATATTCAGTTATTTTTTCAGCCAGAATATAAGAATTAATTTCTTGAAATGGAGAAGATTGTACTTTTACCTCTCCCTTATTACCATCAATAAATATGATTACATCCTGTTCAGCTTTACCTTGTACTTCTAAAACATCCCATCCTGAAAATTTCAACAAAGGAGCAAAATAACCACCGGCATTGTTGTCATTAGCACTTCCAGTTTCAGGAGAAATGCTGACTACATGGCTCTTACCACAGCCGGAATATTGAGTTATTCCACATATTGGCCCAGTGCAAAAAACCAATTCATTTTCAGGATCATCCCATTTTGTATCCGGTTTAACTGCTTGCCACAAATACCATAAACCATAACCCCGACCACCAGTTAGTACTTCTTTTACTTTCACAGGAACATCTTTGATCTTGGCCTCTTTTTTGGATAAATCAAGATGAAGAACCTTATCAGTATAACCTTTATTTACTTTAGCCGGCTGATATTTAGTTGACATCAATAAATGTTCTTCAGACATTATTAACCTCCTGAATTTTTATTCCTTATTACTTGATATAGTACAATATTTTTCTATATCTTCACATTTTCTATCCGGAAAATTTATTTTGCAATATTTCTTTTAAGTCAGGCTTCCCGATTTCCTGTAATTCATATCTTACCCTTACATATTTTTTATCAATTCTCATGACTCTACTTAAATCAATCGGCGTACCTATAATCACCAATTCAGCATCACTGTTATTAATAGTGGCTTCCAATTCCTTAATCTGTTCCTGGCCATAGCCCATTGCTGGTAATAATGTACCAATAAGGGGGTATTTTTGATAAGTTTTTTTGATGCTGCCCACAGCAAAAGGTCTGGGATCGATAATTTCCTTAGCACCATATTTCTGTGCAGCAACCACACCTGCACCAAATTTCATTTCACCATGCGTTAAGGTTGGACCGTCTTCAATAACAATTACTTTTTTACCTCTAATTGTCTCTGCCTGCTCGACTTGAATAGGTGAAGCTGCCTCAATTAATATTGCTTCTGGCGCCAGTGAATGAATATTTGTCCTTAGTTGTGCAATATTTCCCGAATTTGCCGTATCAATTTTGTTAATTACCACAATATCTGCCATTCTTAAGTTAACTGCGCCCGGGTAATAGGTAGTTTCATGACCGACCCTATGGGGATCGGTAACTACAATATGTAGATCCGGCTGATAAAAAGGAATATCATTATTGCCTCCGTCCCATACAATCACATCAGCCTCTTTCTCGGCTCGCTGTAAAATTTCACCATAATCTACACCGGCATAGACAATATTACCCAAATCTAAATGGGGTTCATATTCCTCCCTCTCCTCTATGGTACATTGATATGAATCCAAGTCATTATAAGTTTCATAACGCTGCCAAATTTGTTTGGTTAAATCCCCATAGGGCATAGGATGTC
>CAZAJW010000302.1:0-17599 GCA_964485485.1 uncultured Atribacterota bacterium
ATTTTTTAAGCTACTCAACTATTTCGGTAACCACACCGGCTGCAATGGTTCTTCCGCCTTCACGAATAGCAAAACGAACTCCTTTTTCCATAGCAATTGGGGTGATTAGCTCTCCAATAATAGTTAAATTGTCACCAGGCATGGCCATTTCTACTCCTTCGGGCAGGGTCACAGTTCCAGTTACATCAGTAGTTCTAAAATAGAACTGGGGACGATAGCCACTAAAGATAGGAGTATGTCTTCCACCTTCATCTTTGGTAAGAATAATTACCTCTCCTTTGAACTTGGTATGAGGGGTAATGCTGCCCGGGGCAGCGATAACCTGTCCACGCTTGATTTCTTTTTTATCAACACCACGCAGAAGGATACCAACATTATCACCAGCTTCGGCATAATCCAGTAACTTGCGGAACATCTCTACACCGGTAGCCACTGTCTTTTTCGGTCTTTCATTCAATCCTACAATCTCTACTGCATCACCAACTTTGATTTTACCGCGTTCCACTCTGCCTGTGGCGACTGTTCCTCTTCCGGTAATACTAAAAACGTCCTCTACAGACAATAAAAATGGTTTGTCCACATCGCGCTCGGGTGTAGCAATATAGCTGTCGATGGCATCCAGTAATTCTTGAATAGGTTTATAGGCTGGATCTTCCGGATTGGCAACATCTGCTTCCATAGCCTTGAGAGCCGAGCCTTTGACAACCGGGATATCATCACCAGGGAACTCATATTCACTGAGTAATTCCCGAACTTCCATTTCAACTAATTCAATCAATTCAGGGTCATCGACCATATCAGTCTTGTTTAAAAAGACTACAATGTATGGCACTCCTACCTGACGAGATAACAAGATATGTTCTCTAGTCTGAGGCATTGGGCCATCAGCTGCTGAAACTACTAATACTGCACCATCCATCTGGGCTGCACCGGTAATCATGTTTTTGATATAGTCGGCATGACCGGGACAGTCGATATGTGCATAATGCCTTTTTTCAGTTTCGTACTCAGCATGGAATACCGAGATTGTAATTCCTCTTTCCTTTTCTTCAGGTGCACGGTCAATATCATCAAAAGCCATGGCTTTGGCAAACTGTTTGGTAGATAAGTAATTAGTAATTGCCGAAGTCAGAGTTGTCTTGCCATGATCGACATGACCTATGGTTCCGATATTAACATGCGGCTTGGTACGAACAAACTTCTCTTTAGCCATTTTGTTTTTTCCTCCTTAAAAGATTTTTTCTTTTATTACTATATTGTATTTTATGCAATAACTTGTTTTGCAATATTCTCGGGAACACTTTCGTAATAGGCAAATTGCATAACATAATTCGCCCTACCCTGCGTTATTGACCTTAATCCAGTTGCATATCCAAAGACTTCCTGCAACGGTACATGAGCAATAATTATTTTTCCTTTTATTTTTTTCTTATCATGAATACCTTCAACCTTTGCTCGTCTTGAATTAAGATCACTAATAATTGGCCCTACATATTCTTCCGGGGTTCTTATTTCCATTTCTACTATTGGCTCAAGCAATACTGGTTCCGCCTTTTTTAGACCTTCTTTTAGGGCTTTAGAAGCAGCAATCCTGAAAGCTAACTCTGAAGAATCTACCGGGTGAAAAGAACCATCTACCAAAGAAACCTTTATATTGGTCACTGGATAACTAGCCAATACACCAGATAACATTGCTTCCTGTATCCCCTGTTTTACAGCAGGTATGTATTCTTTTGGTACACTGCCACCTACTGTTCGATCTATAAATTCAAATACATCTTCTTTGTATGGTTCAATTTCTATAATAACATCTCCATATTGACCTCTTCCTCCACTCTGTCTAATAAATTTGCCTTGAGCCCTTGCATTTTTTCTGATTGTTTCCTTGAAAGCAACTTGGGGTTCCCCTATGTTACCTTCAACCTTGTGTTCTCTGAGCAATCGATCAATTATTATTTCCAGGTGAAGTTCTCCCATTCCTGAAATAATTGTCTGTCCTGTATCTTTATTAATATTGCGGCGGAATGTTGGGTCTTCTTCAGCCATTTTATCAAGTGCAATTGCCATTTTTTCTTTGTCCACTTGACTTTTTGGCTCAATAGCAATTGAAATAACTGGCTCTGGAAATTCCATTTTCTCTAATATAATCTGATTCTTCTCATCACAAAGCGTATCCCCTGTTCCAGATTTCTTTAAACCAATAATTGCTCCAAGATTACCAGCTGTTATTTCATCCACCTGCTCTTTATGGTCAGCATGTATTTTCACTAATCTATTAACTCTTTCTCTAACCTTTTGCGTTGAATTGTATACATAAGAACCATTTTTTAATATTCCCGAATATACTCTAACAAAGCTTAATTTACCAAAAAAAGGATCTGACAGTACTTTAAAAACTAAAGAAGACAACGGTTCATTGACATCCGTTTTTCGTATCATCTCTTCTCCTGTATTAGGATTTTCTCCTTTTACCGGTAATACCTCTAACGGAGAAGGCATATACCTATTTATAGCATCCAAAAGTAATTGAATGCCCTTATTCTTTAAGGCCGCTCCACATAAAACAGGTACAATGCGATTATTAATGGTTCCTTGTCTAATTAGTTTGTGTATTCTTTCCTCATCAATTTTATTACCATATAAGTAATCTTCTAAAAATGATTCATCTTCTTCGGTAAGGATTTCTAGCATTTTTTTTCTAGCTTTTTTTGCTTCACTTAAATAATCATCAGGTATTTCTACTGTATAATAATTCACACCTAATTCATCAATTGTGTAAGAATAAGCTTTCATATTAATGACATCAATAATCCCCTGAAAATTTCCTTCACTACCCCAAGGTATTTGGGTAACCAATGGTATAATAGAAAATTTATCTCTAATCGTTTTAACAGTGCCATAGAAATCTGCACCTGTTCGGTCCATCTTATTAATAAGAGCCATTCTTGGAACATGATAACGGTCAGCTTGGTTCCAAACAGTTTCTGATTGCGGTTCTACGCCTGCTACAGCACAAAAAACGGCAATGGCGCCATCAAGGACTCGTAATGAACGTTCAACTTCAACTGTAAAGTCTACATGCCCTGGTGTATCAATAATATTTATTTGATGCCCTTTCCAAAAAGATGTAGTAACAGCAGAAGTAATAGTAATACCTCTTTCTTTTTCCTGGGGCATCCAGTCCATTGTTGCTGAACCTTCATGCACTTCACCCATTTTATGCAATTTACCGGAATAATACAATATTCTTTCGGTAACCGTCGTCTTACCAGCATCAATATGGGCCATAATTCCAATATTTCTAACTTTTTGCAAGTCAATTTTATTAGTCATACTTAATCATTCTTTCATTCATTTTTTTAGTAATTTAAATTATATTTTATGTTTAATTATATTAGGTAATATATTATTGCCAACCATTACCAACGGTAATGTGCAAAAGCTTTATTTGCCTCAGCCATTCTATGAGTATCTTCTTTTTTCTTGACCGAAACACCAGTTCCCTGGGAAGCATCGAGCAGTTCACTTGCTAATCGCTCTGAAAAAGGTTTTCCTGTTTTGCTTCTACTGAAATTAATAATCCACCTCATTGCCAAAGTGACTCTTCTTTCCGGTGAAACTTCTACGGGTACCTGATAACTTGCGCCACCAACCCTTCTCGATTTTACTTCTAGTACTGGCATTACGTTTTCCATGGCCTGGTTAAAAACATCCAGAGAATCTTTTTTGGTCTTTTCTTTAATTATATCCATTGAATCATAAAATACGCGACGGGCTATACTTTTCTTACCGTCTAACATAATATGATTAATAAACTGATTAACTCTCTTATCTTTAAAGATAGGATCCTCTGTTATTTCATTTTTGCTTGCTTTTCTTTTTCTGGACATTTACAATCCACCTCAACTAAGTTTAATTTTTTCTAAACAGATACATAACCTATTTTTTCGGTTTTGTTGCACCATACTTAGATCGTCCTTGAACTCTTCCATCTACACCAGTAGTATCCATAACACCTCTGACTATATGATATCTTACACCTGGTAAATCTTTTACTCTTCCACCTCTTAATAAAACAATAGAATGTTCCTGCAAGTTATGGCCAATTCCGGGAATGTAAGCAGTAACTTCCATATTGTTTGTCAACCTCACTCTTGCAACTTTCCGTAAAGCAGAATTAGGTTTTTTAGGTGTTATAGTCCAAACACGAGTACAGACACCTCTCTTTAGAGGTGAACCTTTTAAGGCCGGTGTATCTGATTTTTTTGTTGCTTTTTTTCTTCCTCTTTTTACCAATTGATTAATTGTTGGCATCTAAAGACCACCTTTTCTTTTTTTCAGAATCTTATCTTTTATAAATGTATTTTAATTATATTTCTTCATATCTTTTTTAGTAAAATCATTCTTAGTTTTCAATTAAAAATAGTTTTTAATGTAACATCACTTAAAATACTTAAACATTCTATCAGCATCACCTGTTGATGTCAATATATATTAATATTAAAAATCTAAATGATTTAGATTGTAAATTTTTTCTTCTTTAATTATTATCATCTTGCGGTGCTGAACTTTTATCTTCTTCCAAAATGTTATTGTATTCTTGATTCTTTTTAATTTCTTCTTCATGCATTTTATTTTCCCTCTCAAGTTCTTCTTCATATTGGGAAGTAATTTCTACATCCCGATACTGAGGTAAACCAGTTCCGGAAGGAATAATATTTCCAATAATTACATTCTCTTTTAAGCCAAAAAGATGATCAATTTTCCCCTTAATTGATGCGTTTGTCAATACATGTGTTGTTCTCTGAAAAGAAGCCGCAGATAAAAAGCTTTCGGTAGACAGAGAAGCCTGTGTAATTCCCTGTATAATTGGCATGCCCACTGCAGGTAGCTTTATTCTTTTCATATATCCCACATCTTCAATTAAAGATACGGTTTCTTCTTGACTATTATCACTGCGATATCTTATTATTTCTACGTTTTGTTGAAATACAATATTTGCATTTTTCTTGGTAATCTTTCCACCTGCTGGAATTATTACATTTTCAGTTTTTTTATCAATAATGTCCTGGGCAATGGTTTTTCCTACTAGGTTATTATAGATGTGCTCAAGCGCTCTTCCTTCTAAGGAAAAGAAGCGACCATCCTCCAATGGAATATCACTGATTCCTGCTGAATATGCTTTTCTAATAATATTTTTACTCACTGGCTGAGCCTTATCAGCAATAATATTATCAGATTCCGGATCTCGGAGTTCTTCACCCAGATTTTTTCCTATTACATCTTCTTTAATAAAACTAATTAGGTTTTCTTTGATGTTAATTTCTTTAATATCATTCCATATTTTTATCTTTTCGCATTGATGTTCTACTATTTTTATAATGTCTTCTTCTTCTAATATCTTGTTAGCATGAATGATAACATCGTTACTTTCAGGTGCTTTTATATCCTCGGCCAACATGTTACCTTTTAATTTTTCAACTTCTTCCGGTTTTCCTATCCTAAGCCTGTTCAAACCGCTATTGACCATATCAATTGCTATATCTCTTGTTATTTTTTTGCCTACTAGTTTTTTGGTATCTATTTTTTCACTTTCTTCAAGTTTACTATTATTATCTATTTCTATGCTATCCTGAGAAAGGGATCCATCAATAAATATATGACCTGTAATTCTATCAATAAAATTCATTTCTCCCTGTATTACATGATTTATTCTACCGCGCTCATCTATAATATCAAAACCCTGGTAGTCTGTGTTCTCAATTTTTTTAATCGTATTTTCATCTATAACAGTATTTTCGTCAATAACAATTTCCTTTTTACTTCCATACAATGGTGAAGCTAATTGTTTCTCTAATAATAACTCTCTATTTCTATTACGTATTTCTTCATTTTCTTGCATAACCTGTTTGTTTGCCTTTTCAAAATCTGAAACATAGACCAGTTCTCCTGAAAGTAAATCTGAATCTCTTGATGACCTAACGTATATCTTATTCAATCTAGCAATCTGTCTAACAATAACCTCAATATGCTTATCATCAATAGTAACACCCTGTGAACGATATACTTCTTGAACTTGTTCTAGTAAATATTTTTGAACTGCTTTAATTCCCTGTATTCTTAAAATATCATTAGGATCAACAAATCCAGTAGTCAACCTTTGCCCAGCATTTACTTTTTGTCCTTCTTCTACAATAATTCTAAGATCATTTGGTATAAAATAGGTTTTTTTCTTATTGTCTTTATTTTTTCCTATACTGTCATCAAGTTCAGGTTTAACTGTAACTTCTTTCCTTATTTCCTGTTGTTCATTTTTAACATGATCAATAAACCCATTAATTTCGCTAATAACTGCCTGTTTTTTAGGTTTCCTAACTTCGAATAATTGTTCGATTCTAGGAAGCCCAAGAGTAATATCTTCTCCGGTTATTTTAATCCCACCGGTATGAAAAGTTCTTAGAGTAAGCTGAGTGCCTGGTTCACCAATAGATTGGGCAGCAATTGTTCCAACAGCCTCTCCAATCGTAACCTTTTTACCTGTTGCAACATCTTTTCCATAGCATTTTGCACAAATACCCTGTTTAGATGAGCATGTTAATGGTGAACGTATTTTTACTTCCTTAATTCCTGCATCAGTAATTTTTTTAGCTATTTTTTCATCGATTGTTTCTCCTCGTTGCACAATGACAATACCTTTTTCAGTATCGACAACATCTTCTTGTGCTGTTCTTCCTACAATCCTTTCTTCTAGCTTCTCAATGATGTTTCCATCTTCTTGAATATCAGATACAACAACTCCATCAGTAGTGCCGCAATCAATTTCTGTAATTATGACATCTTGAGCTACATCAACAAGCCTTCTTGTCAAATAACCGGACTTAGAAGTTCTTAAAGCGGTATCAGCCAAACCTTTTCGAGCTCCATGGGTAGAAATAAAATACTCTAAACATGATAATCCTTCTCTAAAATTTGATCGAATGGGAAACTCGATAATCTTTCCAGACGGATCAGCCATCAAACCTCTCATGCCTGCTAACTGTCCTATCTGTCTTCTACTACCACGCGCACCTGAATCAGCCATCATGAAAAGTGGATTTCCGCTTCTAAGATTATTCAAAATAGCATTAACAACATTGTTGGCTGCATCTGTCCATGCGGTTATAATTTTTTCTTCCCTTTCCTCTTTCATAATTAAACCATAGTTGAATTGTTCTTTTATTTTCGAAACTGTTTTCTCGGCTTCTTCAATTATTTTATCCTTTTCAGAAGGTATTTCTAAATCAACCACTCCAATTGTTATTCCAGATGTAGTAGCATAGTGAAATCCCAGTTCCTTGACATCATCAAGGCATTTTACAGCTATATCTTGTCCAAAATGACGAAAGATGTAGGAAATAATTTTTGCCAATGATTTTTTAGTTATAGTTAAATCTACGAATTTCATATCTTCTGGTAATATTTGGTTGAAAATAACCCTTCCTACGGTAGTCTCTTCAATATTACCTTTTACTCTAATCTTTACCTTTGCATGAAGATCTACGAAACCTTCTTCCTGGGCACGCATCGCTTCCTCGGGACATGAAAATATTTTTCCCTCACCCTTTTGCCCTTTCTCTTTCATTGTTAGGTAGTAGCATCCCAAAACAATATCTTGTGCAGGTAAGGCAATTGGGGTCCCATTAGCAGGAGACAAAATATTATGAGAAGAAAGCATTAAAGTTTCAGCCTCAGTTTGTGCTTCTGTAGATAGTGGAACATGAACTGCCATTTGATCTCCATCAAAGTCTGCATTAAATGCCGGGCAAGATAATGGATGTAGTTGAATAGCATTACCTTCTACTAAAACAGGTTTAAAAACCTGGATACCTAAACGATGTAGCGTAGGAGCCCGATTGAGTAATACCGGATGTTCTTCGATAATTTCCTCTAAAATGTTCCATACTTCTGGAGATTCTTGTTCAACCAATTTTTTTGCCGTTTTAATATTATGCGCCAATTCTCTTTTAACTAAATGATGCATAACAAATGGCTTAAATAATTCCAATGCCATTTTTTTAGGTAATCCGCATTGGTGTAGCTTCAATTTAGGACCTGCTACGATAACAGAACGCCCAGAATAATCAACTCTTTTACCTAATAGATTCTGTCTAAATCGGCCTTTTTTGCCTTCCAGTAAATCACTCAAAGATTTGAGCGGACGATTCCCTGCACCTAGCACAGCATGGCCTCTACGTCCGTTGTCGATGAGAGCATCAACTGCTTCCTGAAGCATTCTCTTTTCATTTTTGATTATAATATCCGGCGCGCCTAATTCTAACAATCTCTTTAATCTATTATTTCGATTAATCACTCTACGGTACAAATCATTAAGATCGGAAGTAGCAAATCTACCACCTTCCAATTGAACCATTGGCCTTAAATCAGGAGGAATCACTGGCAAAACATCCATAATCATCCATTCAGGTCTACAGTGACTTTTTCTAAATGCCTCTATAATTTGCAGCCTTTTAATCATTTTCTTTGCTTTTTGACCAGTAGAGCGTTTTAGTTCCTCTCTTATTTCCATGTTAAGAGAATCAAGATTAATTTCTTTGAGCAAATCTTTAATTGCTTCTGCCCCAATTCCAGCTCTAAATTGTGTATCATAATGAGAATATAATCTATGCTCTGTTTCTAAAATGATATCTCCAATTTTTAAATTTGTTTTACCGGGATCAATAACTACATAGCAGGACTCCTCTAAGGTTTGTTTTGCCATTGTAGTTCTTTTTGAAAGTTCCTGATCTTCTTCTAATAATATCTTTAATTTACTTTCTGTTATTAATCCTTCAATCTCTACAATTTTATATTCTATAGGCTGTTTCTTATCATCAGAATCATCTTTGCTTTCTAAAGTTTTTTCCTGCTCGTTTTCAACCTGTATTTCTTTTTTTTCTTCTTTTGAATCATCTATGTTAATTTCGGCTGCATTTAGGTCTTCTTCTTCAATTTCCTCATCAGTAACATCAAATTCCTCAGGTAGAATCTGCTCTGCAGTAAAAAATATTTTTCCAAAAATCTCCTGTAATTCCAGTAGCCTGTCTTCACTAATAATATCACCAACTTTTTGTGGAAATTTCTTAAGTTGGTTGATCCGATAAACTGGTTCTGCATTAAAATCAGGTTGATACATTTGGTGTATTTTGTATTCTGTTTCTAGAATGACATCACTTACTAAATAGTTATTTTCATCTTCTGGTTTATTTACTCCATATATTTGTTCCCTTCGTCTGTCAGGAGCAAAATAGAGTACCTTCTCAAGGTTACGTGGAGAAATATTTAATAACAATGCCAGTGGACTAGGAATCCCCTTAAAATACCATACATGAGAAACAGGACAAGCTAATTCAATATGTCCCATTCTCTCTCTTCTTGTAATCGACTTTGTAACTTCCACACCACAGCGATCACAGATTACTCCTTTGTATCTTATTCTCTTGTATTTACCACAACTACATTCCCAATCTTTAACCGGTCCAAAGATACGTTCACAGAATAATCCATCTTTTTCGGGTTTAAGGGTTCTATAATTGATAGTTTCTGGTTTTTTAACTTCCCCATAAGACCATCTTCGTATTTCTTCATTAGAAGCCAATCCTATAGCAATCGCATTAATTCTTTCTGGAATATCCAACCACATTACCTCCCCGTTATTTAAGTTATGTGTAAGTTAAATAAGATTATATGCGGTAAATAATCTTTGTTTGCAGTATTATAAAATTTCTTTCTATGTTAGATGATTAATAAAATCTTGATCAATTCTGTCTTTTACATCAAGATCTTCTTTAATTTCAATCTCTTTACCATCTCGGTCTAAAACTTTTACGTTTAAGCATAGGCTTCGTAATTCTCTAATTAAAACTTTGAATGATTCTGGAATACCAGGTACCGGTATATTTTCACCCTTTACAATAGATTCATATGTTTTTATTCTTCCGGAAACATCATCAGATTTAACCGTTAGCATTTCCTGTAAATTATAGGCTGCCCCATAACCTTCCAATGCCCATACTTCCATTTCACCAAATCTCTGTCCTCCAAATTGTGCCTTACCGCCCAATGGCTGTTGAGTTACCAATGAATATGGGCCTGTCGATCTGGCATGTATTTTATCATCAACCAAATGTATAAGCTTTAATATATAGCTATATCCTATAGTCACTTTTTGGTCAAATGACAACCCTGTTCTCCCATCATACAATACACTTTTACCGTCTTTCGGTAGTCCAGCATCAACAAGTGCTTTCTCAATATCTTCTTCCTTCGCTCCATTAAATACTGGTGTAATAATATTGATGCCGAGAATTTTGGCAACCCAGCCCAGATGGACTTCCAGTATTTGTCCTACATTCATTCTTGAAGGAACGCCAAGTGGATTAAGAATAACATCAACAGGGGTTCCGTCAGGTAGGAAAGGCATATCATTAACAGGTAGTATTTTAGCGATTACTCCTTTATTTCCATGTCTACCAGAAATTTTATCACCCTCAGAAACTTTTCGTTTTTGGGCAATAAATACTCTTACCATTTTATTTACACCAGGTGCTATTTCATCACCATTTTCACGTGAAAAAACTTTGACATCAATTACTTTTCCCTTATCACCATGAGGAACACGAAGCGAAGTGTCTCTGACTTCTCTAGCCTTTTCTCCAAATATAGCTCTTAACAATCTTTCTTCAGGACCCAATTCGGTTTCTCCCTTTGGTGTTACTTTTCCTACCAAGATGTCACCGGGCTCTACTTCGGTTCCTATCCTAATAACACCATCTTCATCCAAATTAGCCAAATTGTTTTCCCCAATATTAGGAATATCGGAAGTAATTTCTTCAGGACCCAATTTAGTATCTCGTGCATCACATTCATGTTCGCTAATATGTATTGATGTAAAAATATCTTTTTGCACTAATTTTTCACTAATAATTATTGCATCTTCAAAATTATATCCTTCCCATGCCATATAGGCAACCAATACATTTCTACCTAAGGAAAGAGCGCCTTGATCTGTATTTGGACCATCTGCAATGGGTGTGTTTTTACTTACTTTTTGTCCTTCGTCAACAATTACTGTCTGATTAATACAAGTACCTTGATTAGAACGATGAAATTTCTTTAAAAAGTACTCTTTTTTATTACCGTTATCAGTTTTTATTATAATGTTATTGCCGGTTACTTTTTCTACAATACCATCTTCTTCTGCAATAATAATAGTACCTGAATCCTGGGCTACCCTTTGTTCCATACCAGTCATAACCAAAGGCATTTCTGTTTTGATGACAGGGACAGATTGTCTTTGCATATTGGTACCCATTAATGCTCTATTTGCATCATCATGTTCTAGGAAAGGTATTAAACTAGCAGAGATACTGGCCATCTGATTTGGTGCAACATCTATAAAATCAACTTCTTTTGGTAATACTGTCAGGTAATCATCGCGGTACCTACAAGGCACATCATCCTGAATAACTTTATTATTTTTATCAATTTTCAAATTTATCTGGGCAATTTTATATTGATCCTCTTCATCTGCTGTAAGATAGACAATCTTATCAGTTAACTTCCCATTTTCAACTCTACGATATGGTGTCTCAATAAATCCAAAGTTATTAATTCTTCCATAAATACTTAATGAGCCTATTAATCCAATATTAGGACCTTCCGGGGTTTCTATAGGACAAATTCTTCCATAGTGACTATAGTGAACATCTCGGACTTCAAATCCAGCTCTTTCTCTAGTTAGTCCTCCCGGGCCAAGGGCAGACAATCTTCTCTTGTGCGTTATTTCCGAAAGTGGATTTGTTTGATCCATGAATTGCGATAGTTGACTGCTTCCAAAAAATTGCTTAATCGCAGCAACCAAAGGTCTAATATTTATTAATGCCTGTGGTGTAACTGCTGAAAGGTCTGGTTGAATAGTCATTCTTTCTTTAATAACTCTTTCCATTCTAACTAGACCAATATAAAACTGATCCAACAATAAATCTCCAACTGTCTTTACTCTACGATTCCCCAGGTGATCAATATCATCTATATAACCAATCCCATGATATAGATTCACTAAATACCTTAAGGATGCAACAATGTCATCCTTAGTTAAAGCATTACCTTTTTTTACTCTAACTTTTGGCTGAGTTTCACTAATCTTATAAAGTAATTCTTTTTCGAGAATTTGTCCGCTTTGTGCTATAATTTCACCAGACTGATGATCGATAATATCTTCAACTAATTGTAACCCGATATTTTTATCGTCGATTATACCTTCTTCTTGATCAAAGAGAAAAACATCTGTATCATCTTTTTCATTAAATACAACTATTTCCTCGTCATTATCATTATAGATGTATACTTTTTCAATATTGGACTGACTTATTAATTCAGCCATTTTTTGATTAATAAGTGTATTCTTCTTTACTAATTGTCGTCCACTTTCCGGATCAATAATAGCCTTAGCTGTTGTTTTATCTAAAATCCTATTTTGTATGTGCAACTTCTGATTGACCTTATAGCGACCTACATCTGCCAAATCATATCTCTTGGAGTCAAATAATAATCTATCTAACAGCTGGCGTGTATTCCTATCCGTTGGAGGCTCACTTGGCCTTAATTTCCTAAATATTTCAATAAGAGCTTCTCTCTTGTTATGCGTGTTGTCCTTTGTTAATGTTTCCTGGATAATTTCACAATTATCAAATAAGTCCATTATATTTTCATTTCTTTCATATCCCAATGCTCTTAAAAGTGCTGTAGCCGGAATTTTTCTTTTTTTATCAATACGGACATAAATCATATTGTTACTATCAAATCCAAATTCTAGCCAAGAACCGCGATTTGGTATAATCCGATAATTGTATAAAGTTTTGTTTCCACCGTACTCTTCACTTCCAAAATAAATTCCAGGAGAACGAATAAGTTGATTAACTATTACTCTTTCTGCCCCATTTATAATAAAACTTCCACTATCTGTCATTAATGGGATTTCGCCCATAAAAACATCCTGTTCTTTTATTTCTCCGGTCTTCTTGTTTACAAGACTAATTCTTACTTCCAGTGGTGCAGAATAAGTGCTACCTCTTTCCCAGCATTCAAGTGGAGAATATTTATTTTCTTTGATAGAATAATGAACATAATCCAGAACAAGGTTTCCGGTAAAATCTTGAATAGGGAACACATCTTTAAAAACTTTATGCAAACCTATATTTTGTCTTTTTTCAACAGGAACATCAGTTTGTAGAAATTTCTGATAAGAATTCTTTTGAATATCAAGAAAGTTGGGTGGGTCAATATAACTTTTAATTCTAGAATAATCTAATAATTTTAAATTTTTATTCTGCACTTTTAGCACCAACCTTTTTTATATATATGCAAATCAATATGTTAACATTATAAGAATAAAAAGTCAAGAAGATACCTATAAATTAATTCTTAATAGGTATCTTCTTTATTTTTCCGAATAATAACCATTTATCATAAATCATGACAAACAGAATTACTACTTAAATTCTATAATATTATTTTATTTCTACAGTTGCGCCAACTGCTTCTAATTTTTCTTTCAGGGCATCAGCGTCTTTCTTTTCAATTTTTTCTTTTACTGGTTTTGGTGCCCCTTCAACAAGCTCCTTAGATTCTTTCAAACCTAGGCCGGTTGCTGCTCTAACTTCTTTTATTACCTTAATTTTATTTGCACCTATGTCCTTTAGTATAACATCAAATTCAGTCTGCTCTTCCTCTTGAGCAGCATTAGCTCCCTGAGCAGGAGCAGCTGCCTGAGCAGCTACTGGAGCTGCCGCACTTACACCAAATTTATCCTCTAGGGCCTTAACTAAATCTGATAATTCTAATACTGTTAAGCTTTCTACTTTTTCCATAATCTCAGTAATGACCTTGCTATCTGTGCTTTTTGTGGTTGCTTTTTTATCTGTTGTGCTCTTAGTATCAGTTTGCTTTTCTTTAGTTTCTTTGGATTCAGTTTTAGGTTCTTCTTTTTGATTTTTTACGTTAGATTTTTTTTCTTCTTGCTTTTCTGCCAATGGTTTCACCTCCTTTCATTTTATTCTTTAACAAATATACTTTTTTAACCTTCGTTTTATGCAATACTATCTTCTTTTTGTTTTCTAATTTGATCTATTACATTTACCAGTCCATGTATTGGGGCATTTAAAACAAATACAAAAGAGGTAATGGGAGATTTCATATTTCCTAACAGTTGAGATAGTAATTCCTCTTTTGCAGGTAAATTTGCAATCCGGTCAATCTGTTCTCCAAAAAATATTTTACCTTCGACCAAAGCTTTTTTAAGTTTAAATATTTCTTTATTTTGCTGATAAAACTGATTTAATATTTTTACAACTAGTATTGGCTCATCTTTAGAAAAAGCAATAGCAGTACACCCTGATAGGTCTTCACTCAATTTCTCTAATCCCATTTCTTTAGTAGCTCTTTTTATCAAAGTATTTTTATAAACTTTGTACTTTATATCCTTTTCTCTTAGGTTGTTTCTGACCTGGTTTATTGCATGTACATCGAGCCCTTGATAATCTGTTAAAACAATGCCTGAAGACCTTTCAATTTCTTCACACAATTCTTTAACAACTGATATTTTTTCTTCCTTATTTAGTGGCAATGAGATTCCTCCTTTCTAATAAAATAATAAAATAATCCTTCCTTAGACAATAAAAAGGAAGGATTACATGAATGCATCTTTTTCCTGAACAGGTTGGACAAAACCAATTAAATCTAAAAAAAAATTGATACCTGCAGTCTAAGGATTTTTCTATTATTATTTTAATTATGATATTTTGTTATTTTTTTTCAGCTCCTGTTAAAATCTTTATGGGATCCAGCTTAATTCCCGGTCCCATGGTTGAAGATATTGATACGCTTATTATATAGCGCCCCTTTGAAGAGGCAGGCTTCGCTTTCATTATGGCATCCATTAAAGCTTTAAAATTTTCTATTAATTGATTATTGTCAAACTTAATTTTGCCTATCATTGAATGAACTATTCCAAAGCGATCTGCCCGGTATTCAATTTTGCCTTTTTTAACTGATGAGACAGCTTCTTTTACATCAAAAGTCACTGTTCCGACTTTTGGATTAGGCATTAGACCACGTGGTCCTAAAACACGACCTAATTTTCCTACTACTTTCATCATATCAGGGGTTGCAATGGTTGCGTCAAAATCTGTCCATCCTTTTTGTATCTTTTCGGCCAATTCATCTCCACCAACAAAATCCGCACCTGCGTCTTCTGCTTCTTTTGCCTTTTCCCCTTGCGCAAAAACAACTACCTTGTTTTCCTTGCCACTGCCATGAGGTAAATCAACAGCTCCCCTGACTTGCTCTTCAGAATGTCGGGTATTGACACCTAATCGTACGGCAACATCCACCGACTCATTAAAATTAACCCAACTTAATTCTTTAACCAATTTAATAGCTTCTTCAATAGTATATAATTTACTTTTATCGAATTTTTCTATAGTTTCTTTGAATTTCTTTCCTCGTTTTTTTGCCATCTTTTCCTCCCAGTGGTTATATTGGATTTTATCCTCCCACTTGTCTATTATCTATTCAAATCATTAATCAGTAATTATATATTATAAATTATATAATAATATTATTTTATTCAACTTCAATGCCCATACTACGAGCAGTTCCCTCAACAATTTTCATTGCATTTTCTATATCATTAGCATTTAGATCAGACATTTTTGTTTCAGCAATTTGTTTGACTTTATCACGATTAATCTTGGCAACTTTATTTTTATTAGGTTCAGCAGAGCCTTTTTCTATTTTTGCAGCTTCTTTTAACAGGAATGATACAGGTGGTTTTTTGCATATAAAATCAAAAGAACGATCTTGATAAACAGTAATTATAACAGGTATAATGGTGCCAATATCCTGTTTTGTTTTTTCATTAAACGCCTTGCAAAATTCCATAATATTAAGTCCATGTTGGCCCAATGCCGGTCCAACTGGTGGAGCAGGATTTGCAGCCCCTGCCGGAATTTGCAATTTTATATTTGCAATAATTTTTTTTGCCATTTGATTTATACCTCTTCTCGCCTAATTTTTTTAGTTAGCTAATTATATTGTATATATTTTAGAAATATCAAATAATCTCTTTAATTATTATTAAAATATTCCTAATATTTCTCTACATCTGTAAATTCTAATTCTACTGAAGTCTCTCTACCAAATATTGTTAAAAGTACCTTTAATTTCCCCTTCTGGTTATCAATTTCACTGATTTTCCCGGTATATCCTGTAAATGGCCCAGTAATAATATTCACATTAGTACCAATACTCAGATCAATCTTAGGTTTCTTTTCGCCTTTACCCATTTGTTTTAATATATTTTTTATTTCATTTTCGTTTAGAGCAACAGGCTTCCCACCTGAACCAACAAATCTAGTAACACCAGGAGTATTTCTCACCGCATACCATGACTCGTTGTTCATTTTCATTTCCACAACAACATAACCAGGGAATACTTTTTTTTGAACATATCTCTTTTTTCCAGATTTTGTTTCTAATACCTTTTCAGTCGGTATTAGTACCTGGTATATTTGGTCTTCCATTCCCATTGATTTTACACGTTGTTCAAGATTTACCTTTACTTTGTTTTCATAACCAGAATAAGTATGCACAACATACCATTTCTTTTCCTCAATAGTTTTAATTATAACTCATCACACTCCAAATTAAGCTAATTATGTTATCGATTTGTTGTTTCGAGGTTATTTAGTTATTTACTGCAAGATAATCGTAACTATGCGAGAAAAGATAAGATCAACGATACCTAAAAAAACTGCTACCAAAGCAACGGTAATTATAACAACAACCGTGCTACTTATTAATTGTTTCCTATTAGGCCAGGTAACTTTTCTTAACTCTGCTCTGGATTCCTTAATAAAATTTATTATTTTTTGAAATAAATTATTCAGTTTCATTAAAACACCTTTTTCTGCAATATTTAGTCTTTCCTCTGAATCCTTTATTATATGTAAGGCAGGCCCGGCAGGATTTGAACCTGCAACCCCCGGATTTGGAGTCCGGTGCTCTCCCGTTAGAGCTACGGACCTGTATTTCTTTCTTTAAAAAATAAGCTACTTGGTTTCTTTGTGTAATGTATGTTTCTTACAAAACTTACAATACTTTTTTAAAGAAATTCTTCCCGATGTATTTTTTTTGTTTTTATAATTGTTATAATTACGATTGTTACACTCTGAACAAGCTAATACAATTCTTTGCCTCATCCTTTGCTCCTTACCATTTGGAAGAAATTAACGAAATTAAATCTAACATATTTTGAGGTTACTGTCAAGCAACCATTGATATTTATTTAAATTCCGCTTTTTCAATATATAACATATTTCTTGCTACTTTAATTTAGCAATAATTAAGACTGGACTCTCCGCCCAGTCTTAATTATTGCATTTTTCTATTTTTAAATCAATTAATTTTTTAAGCTACTCAACTATTTCGGTAACCACACCGGCTGCAATGGTTCTTCCGCCTTCACGAATAGCAAAACGAACTCCTTTTTCCATAGCAATTG
>CAZAJW010000303.1:0-11876 GCA_964485485.1 uncultured Atribacterota bacterium
TTAATTATCTTGATAAAATGTCACTATGAATAAAGAGGTACATTATCCGATGTCTCAAAAACAAAATATGAAGATATAGTAAAAATAAATTGAAATCACAGGTTAAACATGGTAATTTTTCTATATAGTTTCATCAATGGGTTGTTTTTATAAAGAGAAATTTCTAAATCTGTTAATATATTTTATCAGGAGGTTAAAATGAGTATACATATTGGTGCTGAGGCAGGAGACATAGCTCCAACTGTATTATTACCGGGAGACCCTATGAGAGCAAAACATATTGCTGATAACTATTTGGAAGAAGTGTATTGCTATAATCGGGTGAGGGGAATGTATGGTTTTACAGGACGTTATCAGGGAAAATTAGTATCTGTTCAGGGGACCGGGATGGGTATACCCTCAATTTCTATTTATTTACATGAATTAATAAATCAATATCAAGTAGGTAATCTAATTCGGATTGGCAGTTGTGGCTCTCTCCAAGCTGATGTGAAAGTTCGAGATATTATATTAGCCATGAGTGCATCTACTGATTCAAGTATAAACAAGATTCGCTTTAACGGGAAGGACTATGCACCGACTGCCTCCTATCAGCTAATAAGAAGAGCTGTTTCTATTGCAGAACAAAGAGATTTAGCTGTAAAAATTGGTAGCGTGTTAACGACTGATATGTTTTATCATGACGATCCTAATCATTGGCAGCTCTGGGCTAATTATGGTGCTCTTGCTGTAGAAATGGAAACAGCAGCACTGTATACCATAGCAGCAAAATTCAAAGTAATGGCACTTTCTATTTTGACTGTAAGCGATAGCTTAATTTCCGGCGAAGAAACCAGTTCAGAAGAAAGAGAAAAAACCTTTAACCAAATGGTTGAATTAGCCCTTGATTTGGTTGAATAATAGAGCCATAAGGTGTTTAGTAAAAGTAGAAGGAGCAATATAGTTAGATTTGGTGGGAGATAATACAATTATTCTAAAAAAAGATTGATTTTTAGAAAATTTTCTGTTATTTTATTTTAGTTCATAGATAATTTTAACGTAAATAAGAGGGTCAGAAAAATGGATTATTTAGGAAATCATCTTTTGGTAGAATTGTATGAATGTGATTCGAATAAACTGAATGATCTTGGTAAATTGGAAATGGTGTTGGAAGAAGCAGTTCGTATTTCCGGAGCTACTGCGCTAAAAACATCTTTTCATCAGTTTGCCCCCCAGGGAGTCAGCGGTGTTATTATTATTGCTGAATCCCATTTCACCATTCATACCTGGCCGGAATATGGCTATGCTGCCTTGGATATTTTTACTTGCGGGCAGAGTGTTGATAGTCAGAAGGCACTGGATTATATTGAAAAAGAGCTGAATGTTAAGACTGTATCAGTAACAGAAATGAGAAGAGGAAATATTCGTTTTCCGATAAAAATAAATAAAAAAGTTTCTCCAAAAGTGGGGGTTTTTTAAAATGGAAAAGTTAAAAGAATTGAAAGAAAAATATAATAAAGATAATATATGGGGTTTGCTTACCAGCATTGATTTGCATTATTGTAATCCTGATTTAATTCGGGATGCGGAAGCTATTAAGCGTTATGTAAATGAGTTATGCCAGTTGATAGAAATGAAAAAATTTGGTGATACCCAGGTAGTTAATTTTGGCGAAGATGAAAGAGTAGCCGGATATTCTATGATTCAATTGATTGAAACATCTTTGATATCAGGCCATTTTGCCAATTTAACAAACCATGCTTATATTGATATTTTTAGCTGTAAATATTATGATCCACAGCTAGCTGCTGATTTTACCCAAAAATATTTTCAGGCCAAAGATATTAAAATACATTATGTTTTAAGGAAATAGAAAATTTGAGTAAACTAGAATTATGGTTTGGAGATCAATACGAAAAAGAAAAAGGACGTTATTTACAGATAAAAGGTGATAAAGTCCTGAAAAAAGTTATTTCCCCTTTTCAGGAAATTTGTGTAGTGGATACCCCTGCTTTTGGCAAAGTATTAATTAATGATGGTATTATTATGCTGACTGAGGCTGATGAGGCTGGATATCACGAGATGATTACTCATGTACCTCTTTGCGTTCATCCTTTGCCGATGGATATTTTAGTGATTGGCGGAGGGGATGGTGGAACTGTTCGTGAGATTATTAAGCATTCTTCAGTAAATAGAGTGGATGTATGTGAAATTGATAAAATGGTTATCGAAATATGCCGTGAATATTTTCCAAATCTGGCTAACAGTTTTAATCATAAGAAAGTGCATGCCTTTTTTGAGGACGGTGCAAAATTTTTGGAAAATAGGGCAAATCAATATGATATAATTATTGTTGATTCTTCCGATCCAATTGGTCCGGGAACTACCCTGTTTACCGAAAATTTCTATAATTCTCTTTTTAAAGCCCTAAAAGAAGATGGAATTGCAGTTACTCAGTTAGAATCCATTTTCTGGCATGCTGACTTTATAAAATCTACTTTTGGCTTTATAAAAAAAATCTTTCCAAAAAGTTTTTATTACTATACTATGGTACCCACTTATCCCAGTGGGGTGATTGGCTTTAGTTTCTGTTCAAAAAAGTATCATCCTATTGAGAATTTTATAGCCGAGAGGGCAAATCAATTATCTTCTTTAGAATATTACCATTCAGGAATTCATCGCGCTGCATTTACACTACCTGCCTTCTGCCAGAATATTTTTTAATTCAGGTACAGATAATAACTCAAACCTCTTTTAGGACTCTTAAAGCCACCCGCTTTGCGAGTGTGATGCTTGCTGTTTTGTTGTAATCATTATATGTTATTATTATAGATATTATAGAGTTATTAAAACAATTCAATATAGAGAAGGTAATGGTTGGATTGGAAATAAATTGAAAGGATTTTGGTTGTGATTGACATTGATATATCTTTTAAATTAAGTCAAGTGTGCCCAGATACCAGATTAGGATTGATTCAGTCAGATATAAAATATCAAAAAAATAATCAAATTCTTTGGAATGAAATAGAAAAATTCACTTATCATATTAATTCTTCTCTTAATTTGAAGCAAATTGCCCAATTACCTGTTATAAGACATACCAGAGATGCCTATCTTGCATTAGGGAAAGAGCCAGCACGTTACCGTTGCTCAGCTGAGGCTTTACTGAGGAGGATTGTAAGTGGAAAAGAGCTGTATAGGGTTAATAATATTGTTGATATTATTAATTTTATTTCAATCTCTTCTCAATTTTCCATTGGGTGTTATGATTTTAATAAATTAACAGAACCTATAAGCTTTGATATTGGTAAACCATCTGAACATTACAAAGCTATCGGTAGAGGAATGATTAATATTGAAAATTTACCTGTATTCAGAGATAAGCTAGGCCCTTTTGGCAGTCCAACCAGTGATTCTGAACGCTCAATGATTACTGCTCAGACCAACAGAATAATGATTGCTATTATTGACTTTAATGGCAAAGATCCCTTAGAGGAAGCAATGGAAAGAACAATAACTTGCCTGGAACAATATGCAGAAGCTGAAGAAGTTAATTGTTATGTTATATAAAAATCTTTCTGGAAGTTTTTCAATATGATTATTTTAAAAAATATTAAGGTTAGTTTTCCAAATAAGATTCTTTTTAATAATTTGAATTGGCAAATTACAACAGGTAGTCGAGTAGGGTTGATTGGTGATAACGGGATTGGGAAAACTACCCTCTTTAGAATTATAATAGGACGACAAAGACCTGATGAAGGCACTGTTATCTTACCGCATAATCAGCAGATAGGTTATTTACCCCAGGACCTTATTGTATTATCAGATTATCTTTTGAAAGATTATCTAAAAGAAATTGCTGGTATTGTTCAGTTGGAAAATAAGATGAGAGAATATCAGGACAAGTTGTCGAAAATAGAGTCACAGAATAATGATCTTAAGAATATTGCAGGAAAGTATGAAAGAGCATCTTATCAATTTGAGATTAAGGGTGGCTATAGTTTTGAAGCAAGGGCAAAAAACATAATTAAAGGATTGGGTTTTACCGAACAGGATTGGATAAGACCATGTTCTTACTTTTCGGGTGGATGGAAGATGCGGGTAGTGCTAGCCGGGCTACTGGTCAGCTCACCGGATATTTTATTACTCGATGAACCGACTAATCATATGGATACGGAAAGTTTGGAGTGGTTGGAAAACTGGTTAACAAATTTTAGCGGAACATTGATAGTCATATCTCATGATCGTTATTTTCTGGATAAAGTTGTCACGGAAACTGTAGAATTAGCTGAACAAAAAATTAACTTTTATAAAGGAAATTACAGTTTTTACTTAATTGAAAAAGATAGACAGAAAGAAATTCAGGAAAAAAATCAAAAACACTTGCAAGAAAAGAAGGCCCATCTGGAAAGTTTTATTGAACGTTTCCGTTATAAGGCCACCAAGGCTTCTCAGGTTCAAAGCAGAATTAAAATGTTAGAAAAACTTGGACCAACCAAGAAACAAACGTCTCTACATAGAGTTAATTTTCAGTTTGCATCTGCCCCCAGAAGTGGTGAGGAAGTGGTAAGATTAAAAAATGTTTGTCACGGATATGAAGAAAAAACAGTATTTCAGAATGTTGATCTTACTATCCATCGGGGTGACCGAGTTGCCTTAACCGGTATTAATGGTGCAGGCAAGTCAACATTATCAAGAATTATCAGTGGGGTTGAATTTCCCAGGGAAGGTACGGTGGATTGGGGTTACCAGGTAAAAATAGCCTTCTTTTCACAAGAAAGTGCACAAAATTTGAATTATAAGCATTCTGTTTGGGAAGAAATTGATAAAAATGGCAAAAAAATAACTGATCAGGAAAAGAGAGACCTTTTAGGTTCTTTTCTCTTTACAGGTGACAGTGTTTATAAATTAGTAAATCAGTTATCCGGGGGAGAGAAATCCAGGCTGGCTTTGGCAAAACTGTTATTGGATGAATCAAATTTTCTTATTTTGGATGAGCCTGGAAATCACCTCGATATCAGAACAAAAAATATATTTCATCAAGCTTTAAAACAATACCAGGGAACCATTCTTATTGTTTCCCATGATCGTTTTTTTCTTGACCAGCTTGCCAATAAAGTGGTTGAGATAAAAGAGGGAAAAATTTATATCTATCCCGGTAATTATTCTTATTTTATCCAAAAACGCCAGATGCTTCTAGAAAAAGAGGAAAAGGAAACAATTCATCTTATAAAAGATGAGAAAGAATTAAAACCAAGTTCAATTGAAAAACAGAAAAAAAGAGTTCAAGCTGAACAGAGGAACCGACAATACCAATTAATACAAGAAATAGAAAAAGATTTACAGCCAATAGAAAAAAAAATTCATCGCCTGGATAAACAAAAGGCCATTATTGAAGAAAAATTATGCCAAAAGGAAATATTACAAAATTCTGCTATGGTCCAGGACCTTAAGATAGATTTGCATCAGACGAACCATGAATTGGATAAACTGATTGCCCAATGGGAGATATTAATAGACAAAAAAGAAAAAATTGGGCATATTTCTTCAAAAGATTAGTTTAGCATTATCCATTTTCAGCTGGTTTATTATTTTATTGGCTTATTTTTAGTTTTGCCTCTAAAAGAATATTTCTGATTTTTTCCTGTTCCCCAGGTTTGGCTGGCAGTAAAGGAGATCTCACTTCTCCTCCCTGATACCCCAATAAATCCATAGCATATTTCAGACCGCTGATTCCATATGTAGCTGTTATGGCATAGTTAACCGGAATCATCCGTAGCTGTAAGTCCCGAGCTTCTTTTATCTTTCCTTCTTGTACCAATTGATAAATTTCTACACATTTTTCCGGGACAATATTAGCCAGAGCAAGTACACCACCTTTACAGCCCAGGGTAAGTGCTCCGAACAAGGCTCCTGCTGTGCCTACCAGAACATTAAAATCAGGATCAACCCGATTAAGATATTGTCCCAGTTGATTAACATTACCGCTGCTATCTTTAATGCCGACGATATTTGGATGTTTTGATAGTGTTGATACCACCTCTTCGCTTACATTTACTCCGGTAAATTTGGGGACATTGTAGAGCAAAATAGGTATTTCTGATTTCTCGGCCACATTGGAATAATAATTTATTAATGATTCATCATTCATTTTACTGCTATAATAAGAAGGTGTCACAATTAGAGCGGCATGAGCGCCTAGCTTGGCCATTTTATTGGTAAGATGTATAGTCTCCCGAGCCGATTCACAACCGGAACCGACAATAATTCTCATTTCTTCAGACGCTGACTTGATAACAGTTTCGACAACTTTAACTTTTTCTTTTTCAGAAAGAAAAACATTTTCACCATTAGATCCCAAAACTACTACACCTTTAATGCCACTCTTATTTAATTTTTCAATATTTTTTGTCAAATAGTGATAAGCTACATCTTCTTTCAGAAAAGGAGTGACAATGGGGGGATAAATGCCCTTTAAATCCATTTTTTGCAAAACAAATACCTCCTGGTATACAAATTAATAAATATATTTAGAATCAAGTATCTACTATTGTATTTATATTGTATTTATTATAATGGATTGCTTGACTTTAGCAAAATTTTTTAAAATATCTGTGTTAGTGTTGACACAAAATACAATCATCTATATACTTGTTATTAATAGCAACTACTAATATTAACTAATAGTAGTAATTATTAAATAAAAAGATTATTTTACCTATTATTTAGATAGGTATATAAAGGGAAATGATGAATGTTTCACAGTGAAATTATTGGATTAGGGGGCTATGTTCCCGAGAAAATAGTTACTAACGGAGAATTAGAAAATATCGTTGATACTTCAGATCAATGGATAACTAGCCGGACTGGTATTGAAGAAAGAAGGATGTCTACCGGGGAGAAAACCACGCAACTTGCCCTTAAGGCAGCACAACGTGCTATAGAACAGGCAAATATAAAACCTGATGAAATCGATTTGATTATTCTTTCCACAATTACACCTGACTTTTTTACCCCTTCTACAGCCTGTTTGGTTCAAGCTGAACTGGGACTGAAAGATATACCGAGTTTTGATATCTCTGCCGGATGTACGGGATTTATATATGGTTTGCAGATTGCAGATAAATTTATTAAATCAGGTCAGAGTCAATGTATTTTAGTAATCGGAGCAGAAATTTTATCGAAAGTACTGGACTGGAATGATAGAAATACCTGTGTTTTATTTGGAGACGGTGCCGGAGCTGCACTATTGAAAAAGAGTAAAAAAGAAGGTATTGTTTCTACTTATACCGGTTCTCAGGGAGATTTGGAAGGTTTTTTAACCATCCCGGCAGTTTCTCTAAGAAATCCTTTTTTAAAAAATCAATCAAAGATAGAAAATCATTCATATATGTATATGAACGGAAAAGAAATATTTAAATTTGCTACCCATATTATGTTAAAAAGTATTGAGATAATCTTAGCAGATAATGAACTTACCATTGATGATATAAAATATATTGTTCCTCACCAAGCAAACTACCGGATTATAGATAATGTAGCCAAAAAGTTAAAAGTACCTCCAGAGAAATTCTATAAAAATATGAATCATTTTGGCAACACTTCAGCGGCCAGCATTCCTCTGGCATTAGATGAAATGGTGCAAAAAAAGATGATTTATGATGGAGATAGAATTATTATGGTTGGTTTTGGCGGAGGATTAACCTGGGGAGCAATATTGTTAAATTGGACCATGTAATAAGGAGATTATGTATGATACATACGCCTATTAGTACACTATTAAATATTAAATATCCCTTAATTCAAGGAGGTATGGCTTGGGTTGCCGATGCCGAACTGGCTTCAGCTGTCTCAAATGCCGGTGGATTAGGTGTTATTGCTGCCGGATATGCGCCAGAGGAATGGATAAGAAAAGAAATTAGAAAAGCCAGGTCTTTAACTAAAAGACCTTTTGCTCTTAATATCATGTTATTAAATCCCGATGCAGATAAAATCAGTAAAGTGGCAATTGAAGAAGGGATTGAAGTGATTATTACCGGCGCAGGAAGTCCGGGTAAATATATTTCTAGTTGGAAAGATAATGGAATTAAGGTATTACCGGTTATTCCATCTGTATCAATAGCCAGGAGAATGGAGAAGATGGGTGTGGATGGCCTGATTGCTGAAGGCGGTGAGGCAGGAGGACATATCGGTGAATTAACGACTATGACACTTATTCCTCAGGTAGTTGACGCTGTTAGTATTCCGGTTATCGCTGCCGGAGGGATTGGAGATGGTCGCGGATTAGCTGCAGCACTCATGCTTGGGGCTTCAGGTGTACAAATCGGGACCCGTTTTCTTGTTGCTTATGAATGTACTATTAATAAAGCATACAAAGAAAAGATTTTACAGGCAAAAGATACCAGTACAATTGTAACCGGCAGAGCCACAGGTCACCCGGTTAGGGTCATTAAAAATCAGCTGGCACGTGAGTTTCAGCAATTGGAAAAAATGAAAGAAACTTCTCTTGAAGAATTTGAAGAATTAGGGAAAGGTTCCCTGTATCGTGCTACCCAGGAAGGCGATATGGAAATGGGCTCAATTATGGCAGGCCAAATTTGCGGTTTAGTTCGAAAAGAACAAAGCTGCCGGGAAATTATTGAAGAGATATTTTCTGAAGCCAAAAGCTTAATAATACAAAAATCGTCTTTATTACGAGATAAATATTAGAAGATATTAGAAAATACTAAAAAGGAGTGAAGCATAATGGGGAAAATCGCGTTTTTGTTTTCCGGACAGGGTGCTCAATATGTTGGTATGGGCAGAGAACTGTTTGAAAAATTTTCTTCCTGCCGGAAAGTATATCAAAAAGCAAAAGAAGTTCTTAATATGGAAATTGAAAAACTTTGTTTTGAAGGGACTTCGCAGGATTTAAATAAAACAGAAAATACGCAGCCTGCTATTTTAACTACCAGCATTGCTGCTTTAAGAGTTTTACAGGAATATGGAATTAAACCGGATATTACTGCTGGTTTAAGTTTAGGAGAGTATTCAGCCCTGGTTAGTGCAGGAGCGCTTGATTTTGGGGAAACAGTCCAGTTGGTTAGAAAAAGAGGTCAGTATATGCAGGAGGCAGTACCGGTAGGCATGGGTAAGATGTTGGCTATTTTGGGTTTAGATGATGAGATGGTAGAAAAAGTGTGTCTCAAAGCAAGCTGGAAAGGGGTTGTCGAGCCGGCAAATTATAATTACCCGGGACAGGTTGTAATAGGCGGTGAAGTAGGGGCAGTTGATTTGGCTGGAGAAATTGCCAGAGAGGAAGGGGCAAAAAAAGTAATTCCATTACTTGTTAGCGCTCCTTTTCATACATCTATGCTTCGTCCGGCATCTGATAGATTGGCACTAGAGCTTAATAATATTGGAATAGGAGATATTCAGATTCCGGTTATTAGTAATGTTATCGCTGATTATATTGAAAATAAAGAAAAGATTAAGGAATTATTGACGGATCAGGTAATGTATCCTATTCTTTGGACAAGCTGTATTCTAAAAATGATCCAGGATGGAGTCGATACATTTATAGAAATCGGTCCGGGTAAAGTCCTTAGCGGCTTTTTAAAGAAAATTGATAGGAATTTAACTGTTAGCAATGTGGAAGATATTCAGTCATTAAATAAAACCCTGAAATTATTGGAGTGTCGTTTATGTCAAGTGCATTAGGTGGTCAAACAGCAGTTATAACCGGTGCAGTCCGGGGAATTGGAAGAGCCATCGCGTTACGGCTGGCCAAATCAGAAGCCAATCTGATTATTAATTATTACCAAAATGAGGCAGCAGCCGTAGATTTATCTGAGCAAATAGCTGATTTAGGTGGTCATTGTGTTCTAGTCCGGGGAGATGTCAGTCATCCGGATGATGCCCAAAAAGTGATTCAATCTTCCCTGGAAAATTTTAATCATTTAGATATTTTGGTAAATAATGCCGGCATTAACCGGGATAATCTATTATTAAGAATGAAAGAAGATGAATTTAGCCAGGTTATTGCCGTTAATTTGCTTGGTACTTTTCATTGCACCAAATATGCCAGCAAAATAATGATGAAGGGTCGCTATGGCAGGATTGTTAATATATCGTCTGTTGTAGGGATTGCCGGAAATGCCGGGCAGGCTAATTATGCTGCTTCCAAGGCAGGGATTATTGGTTTTACCAAATCAGTTGCCAAGGAATTAGGGACAAGAAATATCACAGTGAATGCCATTGCTCCTGGTTATATAAAGACAGATATGACTAACCAATTGTCAGATGATCAGAAGGGGAAAATCCTATCCAGGATACCCCTGGGCAGATTCGGATTACCGGAAGAGGTGGCTAATATGGTAAATTTCTTAGTGTCAGATGAAGCAAATTATATCACCGGACAAGTTTTCCGGATTGACGGTGGAATGGAGATATAGAGGTGGTATTAATGAAACAAAGAGTCGTAATTACCGGAATGGGTGCCGTGACACCGATTGGCAATGAAATTGAGACTTTCTGGTCAAATATTAAAAAAGGTCGTTGTGGAATTGATTTTATACAATCTTTTGATACCTCTGATTTTAAAGTCAAGATTGCCGCAGAAGTAAAAGATATAGATAAACAAAATATTTTGGATTTTAAAGAAAGAAAAAGAATGGACCGTTTTACCCAGATGGCCATGATTGCTGCAGACGAAGCGATAAAAAATTCCGGTTTGGAAATTAATGAAAATTCCGGAAAAGATTGGGGTGTTATCCTCGGAACTGGAATTGGTGGTTTTTCCACCGTGGAGAAAGAAAATGAAAAGATTGTCACAAAAGGGCCAAAAAGAGTTTCTCCGTTTTTTATCCCTATGGCCATTTCTAATATTGCCTCTGCAAATGTAGCAATCAAGTATGGTTTAAAAGGTATCTGTGAAACTGTTGTGACTGCCTGTGCATCAGGTGCTTCGGCTATTCATTATGCCTACCGCTTGCTGCAGCAGGGTATTGCACCAGTCATTTTATGCGGCGGGACAGAAGCAGCCATAACGCCTCTTTCGGTAGCCGGTTTTTCTTCCATGGGTGCATTGTGTTCTCATAATCAACCTGAACGAGCTTCGCTGCCTTTTGATGTAGAGAGAAGCGGTTTTGTCATAGGAGAGGGCTCAGGTATTGTGATTATGGAAACATTAGAGAATGCCCAGAAAAGAGGGGCGAAGATTTATGCTGAGATTGTTGGCTGTGGAGCTACCTGTGATGCTTACCATATTACCGCACCGGATCCGCAAGGAGAAGGCGGTGCCAGAGCCATGGAAAAAGCTATTATTGAAGGAGAGCTGACCCCTGCGGATATATCTTACATTAACGCACACGGCACTGGTACGCTCTATAATGATCTTTGTGAAACAAAAGCAATTAAAAATGTCTTTAAGGAGCATGCCTATTCTGTACCGATCAGTTCTACCAAATCCATGACCGCCCATATGTTGGGTGCAGCAGGTGCAATTGAGGCAATTGTCTGCATCAAAGCAATGCAGGATAGCTTTATTCCCCCAACAATCGGCTTGGAAAACCCGGATCCGGAATGTGACTTAGATTATGTACCAAAAGAGGGAAGAAACGGGGATTTGGCATATACCCTATCCAATTCTTTTGGATTCGGAGGGCATAATGTGAGTCTATTATTAAAAAATTGGGAATCTAGTTAAAAAGGAGTAAAGTTATATTGTTAAATTGTAATGAGATTCAAAAAATAATTCCACATCGTTACCCCTTTTTATTTATTGATCGGGTTGATGAGATTATTCCCGGCGAAAAGGCAATTGGCTATAAAAATGTGACCGTAAATGAATATTTTTTTCAAGGACATTTTCCGGGGGAAATGGTGATGCCCGGGGTATTGATGATCGAAGCTCTTGC
>CAZAJW010000304.1:0-4377 GCA_964485485.1 uncultured Atribacterota bacterium
TTATAGATTTTCGAATCCCGAAGAGTTTGCCCAATATGAAGAAAACGAGAAATTCGCAAGATTTAAACATAAAAGAAAAAAGAATTTTTAAAGTATTTCATATTGTAAATGATTAGAAAAAAGCTTAAGCATGGAAGTAATTCGGATATAAGCATAGATAAATAAACATACAAGGACGAAAGATATTTTACTGCATCTGTTTGTTTTGTCGCAAATGCGTCAATGGTGGCATAGTTGTATAGGAAGATTTTGGAAGATAAGAAAATAAATAAAAAACAAAAGAATACTCAAAAGAGATTTTTAATAAACAGTATATAATTAAAATTATTGATTATTGGCTGAATTAGCTAAATATTAATCCTGAGATATTAGTTTAAATTTCTGGGCAGGATTCTTCCAGTTTAGAAATGATAATTTTTTCTTCTGTTACTTGATTTTCATGAATAATTTGTAATTTAATTCGTTGGAATAAAATAACTGCCAGTATAAAAGTTAAGATATTAGCGATTGGCTGGGCATAAATAAAGCCGGAAAACCCAAACAGTCTATTTAATATAAAAATGATGGGGATAAAAAACAGTCCCTGCCTGGAAATAGATAGGACAAGGGTTGGTAAACCTTTTCCCAATGCCTGGAAAGTTACCATGATTAACATCTGCACACCAACAAACGGAAGACCGATAAGAAATGCTTTAAGTATCTGCACACCATAGTTGATAACTTCTTGGTCATTAATAAAAGTTTGAATCAGCTGAGCAGGAAAGAGATAAAAAATTACGGTAAAGAAGAGGGCAATTCCGGTTGATATCAAACCAGCTGTTTTAAAAGTTTCATTAAAACGTTTGATGTTTTTTGCCCCATAGCTATAGCCAATTAAAGGCTGAGTACCTGATGCCAATCCGATCATTAACATCACTGCCATAGAAAAGACCCGAAAATTAATACCGAAGGCAGCGATTACGATATCGCTGTAACTGGCAGCTACGATATTACTTACGGTGTTGGCTACACTCATCAGGACGTGATTTAGTGAGGAGGGCATCCCGATTTTAAAGATTTCAGTATAGATCTGTCTAGAAGGTGTCCAGTATTTCCAGGCAATAGACCCCGCTGTATTCTTTTTTAAATAGTAATAAAGATAGTATGATAATCCCAGGGATTGACCGATGATGGTAGCAATCGCTGCGCCTTGCACTCCCTGATTAAAATGTAGTATAAATAATGGATCCAAAATAATATTCAAACCGGTGCCGACCATCATTCCTATCATGGCTTCTTTGGCAGCTCCTTCGGCACGGAGAAGTAAGCCCAAGGAAAAATTAAGTATAATAATGATACTTCCCGAAAAAATGATAAATAAATACTGTGAAGCATATTGAAAGGTTGCCTCAGTGACACCGACTAGACGTAGAATAGGAGAAATAAAAACCAGACCGGTAAAAGTCACCACGATGCCAACAAAAATACAGGAATAAAAGGTGGTTGCGTTGACTTTTTTAGCCATTAGATAATCTTTTTGACCCAATAGTCTGGAAATATAAGAAGAGCCTCCGGTACCAAAAACACTGCTGATAGCCATTAACATGATAAAGAGCGGAAAAGCTACCGAAACCGCAGCCAGCTGATAAGGATCATTTAGTTTCCCTACAAAAAAGGTGTCGGTCAGATTATAAAGGACCTGTACCAGCATGCCCATAATAGTGGGGATAGCCAGACTCATGATTGCACGAAAGGGAGGTTCATCCCTTAATATTTTTATTCTTTTTTCATCCATTTATTTGCTCCGTAGTAATTATAATATTTCTAATATTTTAGATAAACATAAAAAACGCATATTTGAACTGTTTAAACAATAAGATAAAATTTAATTTTTAATTCTTTTCTTTATTTTTAGTAATAAATAGATAAGGGTATCGATTTCTTGTTGGGTAAAATCATCTAATAAATAACTTTCTGATTGTTTCATGTTCTGTAAACAGATTCGTTTAATATCCATACCCTTTTCAGTAAGCTTAATAATCTTATTTCTAGAATCATCCGGATCTATTTCTTTTTTGATTAAATTTTTCCCTTGTAGTAGCCTGATTAGTTTAGTCATAGAAGATGGTTTAATTTCTAGAAATTCATGAATTTGTTTTTGATTGATTTTTTCATTATTATGTTGCCATAGAAAAGCTAATACTTTAAATTGTGAAACGGTCAAGTTATTCTGACTTAATTTTTCGTCTATACGCATTTTTAGATGATGCCCAATTCCCATAATGAGTCTTGGGACACTCTTGGTGTTATTTTCTTTCATTAAAAACTCCAATATATTTAGCTAGCTAAATATATTATAGAAGGGATTTATTATTTGTCAATTAATTAATACAATTTTATAAAAATTTAATATTTTGTTTAAGCACTTTTTATATTTGGCTACTATAATATAAGTACATTAAAGCAAAAGTTTCATGTTTGATGAACAATTTCAGCTATATATATTTAGGAGGATTGAGATGAGAAAAAAATATTTAATTTTCAGTTGCACCCTGTTATTGGCTGCATTTATCGGGTGTGGTCAGATTGTAGCTCAGGATAATATTACCTTGGGACTATCTCAAATGGTTACATTGGCGATTTCCAATAACCTGCGATTTAAGAAAGTCAGTTATCAGTTGGAAAACACCAAACTGGAAACCAAAAAAATAGAAGCAGAGAATTTATTGAACAAATCAAGCATATCAAATTTACAGAAAGAAATAACGCTCCTGAGTCAACAAAGCCAATTCCAGTCAGAAAAAGACCAGCTTCTAATTCAGGTAGTTGATGATTACTTTCGTCTCTTGATGGCCGAGAAAGAAATTGAAAGTAATAAGAAAAACGAAGAACTGGAAAAAATAATCCTGGAAGATACTGAAAAACAGGTGGCAGCCGGCTATAGTATTAATCTTGATTTATTACAACAGGGAAATGAATATTATGATGCACTTTTTTCTTACCAGGGAAGCAAACTGAATTACCAGCAAATAATTATTGAAATAAAAGACAGATTAGGCATTGATCATGACCAGTCTATTGAGTTATTAGAGATGGAAATACCAGAATTTCCGGAAATTTCACTGGCAGATGCCATTAATAAAGCCAGGGAAAACAGTGTTACTTTACGAAGTCAGGAAATCAACCTGGAAAAAGCTAATAGAGAATTGGAGATAGCAAAAGCGAATAATTTACCTGAAATAGAAATTCTAAAATTGGAGAATAACCTGGGAATAGCCCAACTGGATAAATCATTAGCCGAACAGGAGCTTGATTATCAGGTAGAATCTCAATGGTTAAACTATAATCAGGCTAATAATGACATTATTTTAAGTAAGAGAAGTTTGGATCAAATGAAGGAAAATGAAGAAATGATTCAACAGCAAGTTCAAGCTGGATTGAGAAGCGACGAAGAAGCGCTCTCAGCTACCATTGGCGTATTAGATGCCCAATCTCGTCTCATTTCCTCTATCCGTCAGGCTTATCAGGCATACCTGGAACTACAGAGATTAATGGGATCTTTAGATGAAGGAGATTTAAAATGAGAAACAATAAATACATCATTATGAACTATAGTTTCCAGGTGATGATTTTGTCTTTTTGCTGTGTTTTCGTGTTATTTTTACCCACCGAAGCAAGCGAGATAAAGGAATTAAGTTTTAAAGAAGCGATCCAGTGGGGTGTTGAGAAAAATTATGATTTACAAAATATTCGTAACAGCATTACTGAACTGGAACGAAATTTAAAAATTCTGGATGCATCCGAATCTTTTCAGACCGATTTAAGTGTAACGCCTATCTGGTATTTTGGTTATAAAGAAGAAGATATAGAAGAAGGAGAGGTACCGGAAATGGGTGACAAATCATTCACAACTGCTGCCCGGGTTAATCTTAAATCTTCCCGCAAACTTATCGGTAATATTAATCTATCTTCAGAATTTACCTGGGAATCAGAGGATTTAAATCAGCAGGGGGATTTGGAGGAAATCCTCAGTCAAATCAATGCCAATCTAAAATTAGAAAAAAACATTTATCCGAATAGCTGGACTGAGAATGAAAAACAGGCCTATTCCATTAAAAATAATTTGCAGAAAAGATTAGAAGAATTAAGATGGGAAGAAATGGAAAAACAGATTGAGTTTATCAGAGATTATCTAAATATTATTCGCCTGCAGGAACAGTTTGCTATTTCCGGAGAACGCGTGAAATTGGCTGAAGAAGAATTATCCAGGGTAAGAAAAAAAATAGAATTGGAGGAAGGCGGATACCAGCAGGAAACAGAGGCTCAAATTGCGTTGGAAGATGCTAGAAATCAATTATTTAATCAGGAAAAGAATCTTTCCCGGGCAAAAAAACAATT
>CAZAJW010000305.1:0-15405 GCA_964485485.1 uncultured Atribacterota bacterium
GCACACCAAATCGCTCCAGCTTCTCCACTTTCCGGAGTCCATAGCGGACCAACCGGCATAATTTCAAAATGCCATGCTTCATAGGGATCAGCAATAGACAATTGTTCGCCACCATCTAATCCATAACCATATTTTTCTCCCAATTCACCCATTAGCTGAATAGCTTCCCGAGCAGTTTTGCATCTTTCCATAACTATCCGGGTTAATTCTGTTAAATTCATTACTGCATTAGGACTTTGCATTTCACTTCTACAGCCGACTGTTGACTCACCCATAGCCAACTGATGTTCATTGATATACCCAAACATGCCATGAATGTAGGCATAAGTATGGGCAGGTTGGGGTATTTCCACACCGGTAAATTTTTCTTCCAGAACCATATCCCATTTTAAACCAACTTCTGGGTCCCAGGTTTCATACTGAGAAATAGCATATATCTTTCTTGTTGCTCCAGGTTCGTGATCTTCAGCAACAACTCTTCTAAAAGTAAAATCACATATCCCACAATCACAGGGGTGGACAGTCATGGTTGAGCCATCCAGAGAGGCGTCTTTACCCACTAAAAAGGAGGTACACCCCAGAGAATCAACTTCAGGTTCTGAATCAGCCAAAACACTCAGGCTGAACAGCATTACCATTATAAATATTAAATAAATTAATTTCCGTAAATAGAATTTCATCATTTCTCCTTTAAAGATTAAAAAATTCTTTTATTTAAAATATTAAATATTCGTTCTACAACTCACCTCCTATTTTCTAATTAACTTAAAATTAAATTACCTTAAAAGAATTTATTTGGGAATTTGAAGTAATAAACTTTCTGTATGATAGTTGGATTTCAATATCATTTTAGAAAGAGTCTGACTAGAATATTAAATAAAAGAGAAGAATTTTGTTATTTGCATTATGCGATTTTCCTGCCATTTTTTCATGAATTACCAGCTATTCTTTTTTTCTTACCTTGATTTAGAAGCAGCGTTAAAATATTGGTTAATTATACTAGAAGAAAAAATTATTAGCAATATGTTATCAATAAATAATTTAATATTATTTATCTGATAAAATTCTCAGCCAATTGAGAATTACCGGGAAAACAGGATCGTTTTCTTTTCCCAGATCATAATCGATGGAAACGTGATCCTCATTAGGAAAATGGAATATTGCCTCATTGTAACCATATTCGCGTAATTTCTGGGCAAAATTTTCATTTACTGTTTTTGATATTTCTCTACCATCGGCTACTAATAGTAAAAAAGACGGTATTGACTTTCCTTCTTTAATGTGATTAACCGGGGAAGCTGCTTCCCAATCCTGAAGATTATCACCAAAAGCCCAGGAGAAGAGGTATTGATTTTCCGGCTCAGCTGAAAATAATGAGGGAAGATGATAAGCAGCACTGTCTATCCCAATAATTCCATTAATATCACAAGGCGTTAGATTGAGGGTAGCTAAATATTGTTCATCAAGTGTAATCAAGGCTGCCAGATGCCCACCTGCTGAATGCCCCATAAGGTAAATCTGTTCCGGATCACCGCCATATTCTTGAATATTCTTCTTTACCCAAGAAAAGGCATGGGCAACATCCTGTGCATGGGCCGGAAATCGATGATCTGGCGAAAGACGATAATTTATACTAATATAAATATAACCCTGGGAAGTAAGGGACTTTGCTTTATAACTCAGCCCTCCTTTATCTCCTAATACCCAGGTACCGCCATGTATATAGATAACAACAGGACAGGATTGACAATCTTCCGGTTGATATATATCCAGGAGATGGGGTGCACTCCATTCCACCTCTAAGTCTTTGTGCCCTACCGGGCGCACTATAAGAAAAGCCCAGGATTTAAAAATCCCAGGCTTTTTAGAGCTTAGAGCGCATTTTGGTTTACTTATCTATATTAATACCCGGCAACATATCCTCCCTCGTAGGCTCCTCCTGATAGCATTCCTGAATCCCAATCCACCTTGATAGCACAGAGGGTCGTACTTCTTGTTTCTCTAATATCATGACCTCTGGCTTTTAGGAGACTTACCAACTCAGCTCTTTCAAATAATTCATCTTCTAGTTCCATAGAGCCATTACGATTTAAGATTACGGGAGCATTACAAATCTGCTGAGGATTCATTCCAAAGTCAATGTGATTTACTACAGCTTCAAAAACCTTTCCGAAGATCGTTGATCCTCCAGGGGTACCCAGAGCCATATAGGGATTACCGTCTTTCAAGACTAGAGTTGGACACATGCTGCTGCGGGGTCTTTTTCCCCCAATCGTATCTTGGGCATCTAAAGAAGTAACCCGAGGTTTTTTACCTCCTTCAGGTCTGTTAGGAGCGGGCGTTCCATCCTCAAAGTAAGGTACTGCATCAAAATCTGTTAACTCATTATTCAGTAAAAATCCTCGACCAGGTACTACTATATAACATCCAAGCCCACTTTCAATAGTCGTTGTACAGGAAACCATATTCCGGGATCTATCAACAACAGAAAGATGCGTGGTACAAACACCCTCTGTATCTGCAGTATTCAATTGACTTACAGGAACACCGCTGGGTATCTCACCATAAGGGGCTGGAGTAGGTATGGCTTTATAAGAATCTATGAGATTCCGCCTTACAGCTGCAAAGTCTTTAGAAAGTAAAGACTCTAAAGGAACGTCAACCCAGTCTGAATCGCCAAGATATCTATTACGGTCTGCGTAGGAGACCTTCTGTACTTCGTTCATGAAATGTACAGCATCAGGATCGCCAAATTCATATTGACCTAGATCAAAGGCTTCTAAGATATTCAACATCTCAATCATTGCAGTACCTCCAGAAGTGGGAGGCGGCATAGCAACGATCTCGTAACCTCGATACTCTCCCCTTACCGGTTCTCTTAATACTGCACGATAACCGGCCAAATCGTCCAATTTCATTACCCCTGGATTGACGGTATCTTCCTGAATGACCCGAACGATGTCAGCGGCAATCTCGCCCTTATAGAAAACATCAATACCTTCACTAGCAATTATTCGGAAGGTTTTAGCCAGGTCAGGGTTACGCCAAATCTCTCCTTCTTTATAGGCACTTCCATCCGGCTTGCGGAATAATTCAGCCGAAGAGGACCATCTAAGTAGATTTTCATTGGCCCAAGTTCTTGCGTCAGTGGCCAATAAAGGAAACCCTTCTTCTGCAAGTTGAATGGCTGGCTCCAGAGCTTCAGCTAGAGAGATTGTGCCAAATTTTTCTAAGGCAAGCGCCCAGGCCGCTAAGGTACCAGGAACACCAGCTGAGTTTCCTCCTGGTCGTCTCTCATCCCAAGGAATTACATTGCCTTCATCATCTAAAAATACGTCTTCAGTATAGAGTTCCGGAGCTTCTTCCCGTCCATCAATGGCAAAGACTTCACCAGTACTTGCATCTGTGATCATTATGAAGCAGCCACCGCCAATCCCTGTGCAGGAAGGATGTGTCAAATTTAGGACAAACTGTGTTACAGCTCCTGCATCAACGGCATTGCCTCCCTTTTTCAAAACTTCCAAACCAGCCTCTGAAGCTAGCTGGCGGGCACTTGATACCATTCCATTAGGGAACTGGGTTGCCTGAAGCTGAGTATAAGCATAGCTTCCATCTTGAGCTAAACTTAAAGAAGTTGCCAGCAACAACAATATTATTATAAAACTAAACACAAACAATCTTTTTATTAATTTCATTATATATCGAACCTCCTGATTAATATTTAAGTTCTTCTACTAATATCATTCTAGAATTTACTAAATATTTACATTTTATTACTATCCTATCAACACCTTTCTTACAGAACTTTTAGAGACTAATTATTCTGCTTCCACATTTAAAATATCATAATATTCATATATGTTCAAAAACAGTATACCATAACCTTTACTTATAGTTTTTTTGTAAAAAATTTTTCAGATTATTTATCTTAATGCAAAATAGTAAAATATTTCATTTACCATCCCCTTTTTATACATATCTCTCTGAAAAAAAATTCACCTCCTATTTCTTTCTTTGAAAGTTTTTCTTTATTTATTACCGTTAATCTTAGGAATACGAAAAATTTTGGTATTTGCACAACTCATATTAATTTTTCTGTCATTTTTTATAAATTACCATCTATTCTTTTTTTGCTTATCTTGACTTAGAAACAGCGTTAAAATGTAGCTTAATTATACTAGAAGAAAAAATTATTAGCAATATGTTATCAATAAATAATTTAATATTATTTATCTGATAAAGTTCTCAGCCAATTAAGAATGACCGGAAAAACCGGGTCATCTTCTTTCCCCAAGTCATAATCAATGGAAACGTGATCCTTGTTAGGAAAATGGAATATAGCCTCATTGTAACCATATTCGCGTAATTTCTGGGCAAAATTTTCATTTACTGTTTTTGATACCTCCCGACCATCGGCCACTAATAGTAAAAAAGGAGGAATGGGTTTTTCTTTTTTAATGTGGTTAATCGGGGAAGCTGCTTCCCAATCCTGAAGATTATCTCCAAAAGCCCAGGAGAAGAGAGTTTGATTTTCCGGTTCAGCAGAAAACAATGAGGGAAGATGATAGGCAGCACTGTCCAATCCAATAACTCCGTTAATGTCTGAAGGGGTTAAGTCAAATTTAGCAAGATAGCTTTCATCTAAAGAAATTAAGGCTGCGAGATGTCCACCTGCTGAATGTCCCATAAGGTAAATTTGTTCCGGATTACCGCCATATTCTTGAATATTATTTTTTACCCAGGAAAAAGCTTGAGCAACATCGTAAGCATGAGCAGGAAATTGATAATCCGGGGAGAGTCTGTAGTTTATGCTAACATAAATATAATTATTATCAGTAAAGGCCTTTGCCTTATAGCTTAGGCCTCCTTTATCTCCAAGGACCCAGGTACCACCATGTATATAAATGATTACAGGACAGGATTGGCAATCTTCCGGTTGATATATATCCAGGAGATGTGCTTTACTTTGGTTATCGTGTTCATAAGTATCTTTAGCATAGTTAATGTCAGTATGAATTTGTATATTATTCCACTGAATTTGTGCCAGACAGTTTTGACTAAAAAAAAGAAAAAAGAAGATAGTAAACATCAATATTAAAAAAAGATATTTCTTATTCTGTCTTATTTTTACCATTTTATCCAACTTCATCTTTTGCAATATGTGTTTTAAGGTTAGGGTAAAAAAATGGGCTAATCAATCTTTTATAAATTTAGACCTTGCAAAACTGAATAACTAGGCTAATCTTGATACTAACAAGAAAGGCGGGGAAAATCCCCCGCCTGTCTTGTTACAAACTGTTATTGTTCTATTGTTCGTATTTCCATAACTTATGGACATTACAGTACTCTCTGACTTTTTGCAAGCCTTCTACATCCTCAAATTCTGCTTCCGGGGCATCTCCCGGTTTCAGGAATTTTTTACATGCACCTTTATCAGTGATAACTTGTATCCATTCAATGTAATGTTTTTCTTCCATAGGATGAATGGTAGAGCCAACTACCACTTTGATGCCCTTTTCGGTTTCTTCGACAACCGGGACATGTTTTTCCTTAGCCTGTTCAGCAGTCTGCTCTTCCATTAATTCCATAGGTTCACCACAACAGACCAGTTCACCTTTACCACCATGTAGGACTTCTATAATATTTCCACAAATATTACATTTATAAATTTCATGCTTCTCAGCCATTTTCAACACGCTCCTTATAATTTTTTATGGCAAAGCCACAATCATAACATGCAAATTCCTTGCTTTGCTGATAATACCCTTGTCATCAAGAAAAAGACAACACGGGCAGTATTACTTTACTTACCGGGTTAATCATCTCAATTTAATTTAATGGTTATTTTTAAGATTTACATTAAACCCATATCTTCAGATAAGGCTTCTAGGTCTTCTTCATGTTCAACTTCATCTTCTAAAATACTCAAAACCATCTGATAAGTAATAGGGTCTTTATCTTTGACCATATTTGATAACTTCTGATAAACATCAATAGCACATTGTTCGCCTTTAATATTTTGTTCAAGCAATGTTTTAACATTGGGATCACTGGGTGTTTCATATCCACAGTTAGTGGCTTTGTACCATTCTTCCGGACTTAAGATAGGAGTACCGCCTAATTGTAGAATTCTTTCAACCAGCATTCCTGCATGTTCCAGCTCCTCGTTGGCGTGTTCTTCCAGCTCGGCTACTACCGCGCCTCTCATTGGCCCCTTGGCTACTTTGGCTCCAATCCAATACTGATAATAAGCCAACCATTCATCTGCCAATGCCTTATTCAGTTCCTCAATTAATTCATTAACATTCACACCTACAATTTCTCTTCCTCTTGTTCCCATAACGAACCTCCTTAAAATTATTATTTTTTTATTTTTTCATGTTCCTGAGACATTCCGGGCATATACCTTCCAGCACAATCTTTTGCCTTAAAACTTTGAACTTCTTTTTAACATTTTCCGGTACCTTAATATTATCATATTCCGGGCACTCAAAATCAATAATTTTCTTACAATGCAAACAGCGAAAATGGTAATGTTTTTTTAAATTTGCATCAAAATGCCTGGCTCCATAACCTCCCTCCACTATTTTTACAAGCCCTTTATCAACCAAACAGAGCAAGGTCCTATTAACAGTATCGAAAGATATATTAGGAAATTCTTTTCTTACTTTTTTATATATAATTTCAGCAGTTGGATGTGAATCTAATTCTACCAAACAACTAAAAATTCTTAAACGTTGTGGGGTAATCCTAAAACCATGATTTTTTAATTCTTCTATACAATAAGGTTCAGCATTTTTCATTTTTTTCATCTACTTCTCAACTAAATTTTTACTTAATGAGCTTCTTTTGAAATGCTCAAAAAATCATCTTATCTGTACTCAATACTATATAGTATATATTCCTATTTGTCAAACATAAATATATAAAAACTTGATTTTTTTTTGGTTCGTAGTATGCTATAAAAGAATGAATTTGAAAGATAAAATCTATTATGTTTAAAAATCAAAAAAATATTCAACTAAAACTAAGCGCTTTAGGTCATGCCTATAATGATGCCTATCATTTTATAATACCTTTGCTTTTGCCCTTCTTTCGCCAGGAATTCTCTTTTACTTATCTTCAATCAGGCCTTATTCTGACAATTCATGTAGCACTACGTTCATTGTTTTCTCTGATATTCGGTTCATTGGGTGACCGCTTTAATCATAAACACCTTTTTATTTCATTTGGCTTTGTTCTATCATCTATTCTTTTAGGAAGTGTGATCTGGATAAGCAGCCTTCCTTTGGTAATAACTGTGCTATTGCTTATGGCAATAGGTGTTTCTACTTTCCATCCCCTGGCAACCGCCATGGTTGGTGAAAAAGCTAAGCCGGGTAAACAGGGTCATGACTTAAGTCTCTTTTCTGCAGCCGGCACACTTGGTTTATCTATTATGAGTCTCTTATTTGGGTGGCTTGTTCAGTTATGGGGATGGAGGATGGCATGTCTGGTAATTTCTTTACCGGGCTTTCTATTAGCCTGGGGATATGCTCAGTTGAAGAATGAAATACCTACCCATGATAGCAAAACAACTAAATTAACACACAAAATCTTGTTTGTTGTTTTCTTTATTAGTCACGGTTTACGCAATCTGGGGACATGGGCTATACTCTCTTTTTTGCCAACCTATGCAACTGATTACATAGGCTTGAAACCTGGGATTTCAGCCTGGGTTATCAGCATATTCTTTGCTGGTGTTTTAACAGGAAGTTTATTGATGAGTCGAATACTTGACCAAAAAAGTCCCCTTAAATTTGTTAATTTTGCCACGATTTCAGCTGCCTTACTTATTTTTGTACTTACCTACTCAACTATACCATTAATTATGGGAATTTTAGTTATTTGCATCGGGCTGTCACAAGGTTTTTACTTCCCTGCTCAAAATACCTGGCTAACCCAGGTCAGCTCAAACCAGACTCGAGGGAAACTTTTTGGCTTTACAATCTTTATTGAAGGTTTATCGGCTACCATTGCACCCTCCCTCTACGGCTGGCTGGCAGATAAATTTGGATTGGTTTATGCATACCGCCTGGCTTCTATTCCAATTTTCATTAGTTTTTTCTTTTATCTGGCCTTATATTATATGGTAAAAAAATCTCAAAATAGCCATCTAGGGGACTCTTTGTCTTAGCAAATAGAATATTTGCCAAAATTGCTACCAAAATAATACCTAAAAATAGTAAAATATACTATAATAACAAGATATGGTAAAATAAACCAGCAGACTGTATTGAGCTATTCTGCATAATCTGACTAAGAAATATTACCATAAAGATATTCAAGTTTATATGAATAATTTTGAACGGGAGAATCAAATGGTTAAAAATAGATTTTTTAACTTATCTGCAAATTCTATATTTTTTCTGTTTATTATAATATCATTTATTCTTGTTTATCATCCTGATTTTGTACTGGCAGAAAATCAATCTATTGAAGATCTGTATTTCCAGGGAGTTCATCTTTTAGAAAATGAAAACAAATATAATGAGGCTTTAAATGTATTTCGAGAAATATTGAATATCAATCCAAATCATCCGGAAGCACATTTTCAAATAGGCGAAATCCATCGGCTAACCAATCAACCAGGAAAAGCAAAAATATACTATCAAAATGCTGTTAACCTAAAATCAAATTATCTTTCCGCTTACTATAATTTGGGATTGATTGAACTGGAATTAGAAGAATATTCCAATGCTTCGGCATCTTTCAAAGAAGTAATTAGGATTGATCCGGAATATCCTGATGCCCACTACAGCCTGGGTTTAACTTACCTAAAATTAGAACAGATAAATCAGGCTATTGATTCTTTTCAACAGGCTTTGTTGCTTAATCCGGATGACTTTCAATTTCATTACGGATTAGGAATGAGTTATAAACATGCAGGTGAATATCAAGAAGCAATTCGAGCACTAAATCAAGCAGTGGCTCTCAAACCAAACTTTGGGGAAGCTTTCTACGAATTAGGCCTTATTTATCAAATCCTGGAACAGTACACAGATGCAATTAGTGCCTTAGAAAAAGCAGCTCACTATTTACCCGAACAATCTGATCAGATCTACTATAAAATTGCAATGATTTACCAGAAACTTGAAAGATACGACCAGGCAATCGAAGCATTAGAAAAAGCAACACAGAATAACAAAAAATTTACCGATGCCTATTATTATCTGGGATGGTTATACAATCAAAATGAACAATATGACCAGTCAATCGAATCGTATCAAAGAGTTATTGCTTTGGACCCTGGCTATTCTAACGTCTATTATAATTTGGGCTGGGCATACAACGAAACCGGCCAATATCAGAAGGCAATTGAAACATTTAAAGAAGTAATTAAACAAACACCCGATGATGCTGACGCTCATTATGCATTGGGCTGGAGTTACGGAAAATTGCAAGATTACGAACAGGCTAAAAAATCATTTCAAGAAACAATCAGAATCCAACCTGATTATGTATATGCCCACTATGGTTTAGGTATCGCTTACTTGTCCTTAGGAGAAAGAAATTCAGCTCTGGCAGAATATAAAATATTAAAAGACCTTGATGATGAAATAGCAAATTTATTATTTGACCAAATTTATCCATGATATATTAGAGTTAATATTTTTATACTAAAGGATATCTCCGGGAAATATTATGAGAAACTTCAAGTTTGTTCGGTTTTTCTCCTGATAATCTTGAAGTATAACTTTATATTTGGTACAAATAAGAAATAATATATTTTAATTTGAGGAATATTATGTTTAACAATTTTCTACAAGAAATTTACTTCAGTAATCGGGTAATTGACTATATTATTGCCCTTGCTATTTTTGTTATCTCTTTATTATTTATTATTGTATTGAAAAATTTATTAATTAAAATATTAAGCTCGTTTGCCCAGAAAAGCACTACTACGATTGATGATCATTTTGTGGAAGCCTTTCAGAAAAAAATAAGAACCCTCCTCACTTTACTCTATTTTGGCTCCTTTTACCTGGGCATTTACCAACTAAAATTACCCCCATTACTAGAAAAAATCATCAACATATCTCTCGTTGCTCTGCTTATTTTTTTTGGAGTTCGATTTCTTCTTTCCATTATAAATTATTTTTTGGAATCTTATTGGATTAAAAAAGAAGTTGATTCAACAAAAATTACCGCAATTAAAGGCATTGAGACTTTCCTAAAGATCATTATCTGGACTATTGCAGTTATTATATTATTAGATAATTTTGGAATTGAAGTCTCCGCATTGGTCGCCGGTCTTGGTATCGGTGGTATAGCAATTGCCCTGGCAGCTCAAAATATTTTAGGAGATTTATTTAGTTATTTTATAATATTTTTTGACCACCCTTTTGAAATAGGAGATTTTTTAATTATAGGGGAATATTTAGGCACCATTGAGCATATTGGCATCAAAACAACCAGAATCCGTAGCCTGGGCGGAGAAGAACTCATTTTTTCCAATACAGACCTGGTAAATTCACGTCTGCGTAACTATAAAAGGATGAGAAAAAGACGTGTACTCTTTAAATTTGGTGTTATTTATCAGACAAGTCTGGAACAGTTAAAGGAAATCCCGGTCATCGTTGGTGAAATTATAAAACAAGCTCCCGGAGCAATGTTGGACAGAGTTCATTTTGCCTCTTATGGTGATTTTAGCCTTGACTTTGAAGTGGTCTATTACGTCAACGGCAGAGATTATAACAAATATATGGATATTCAGCAGGAAATTAATTTTAAAATGAAAGAAGAATTTGAAAAACGAGGAATTGAATTTGCCTATCCCACACAAACCGTTTTCCTAGCTAAAGAAAATGAGAGTTAACTCAATTTTCTTATTAGAATAATAAACATATGATTAATAAGGAGGAAATCGTGCAAGCATATCTATTTATCGCAGCTTTCATTGCTGTATTAGCTGTTATTTTTGCCTTACAGAATGCCATACCCATTACGGTTAGCTTTATCGTCTGGCGAGTGGAGAGTTCCCTGGCATTGATTCTAATTATAGCCTTTATCGCCGGATTAATTACCAGTTTCTTATTTAATACCTTGACCCGAATCAGGCGAACACGCTCTGACTCTGATCAGAAAATGAAAAATGGGCAAATGAAACAAGAATCTCCCAGGGATAGTAAAGAGGAACAAGAATAAATAATTTTTAAATAATCAAAAAAGGGGGTACCTTTATTGCCAAAATATTTTAAAAAAAGAAGCAATTCAGCAGGCTTGACCCCGGGAACTCTTGTTCATATCGGGGAAAGATTAATGGAAAAGCCAAAAATATCTATTATTGATTATTCTACCAGTCAATTAGAAGAAAAAACAGTGGAAAATATTAAAGAATGTTGTGCTTATCAAGAAAAACCAACTATTACCTGGATTAATATCGATGGCATTCATCAGGCTAAAACCATCGAACAAATTGGTCATTTTTTCCAGATACATCCCTTAACACTGGAAGATATAATGAACACTTCACAGAGACCAAAAATAGAGTATTTCCCCGGTTATATTTTTATCGCTCTAAAAATGATTTATTGGAATGAATCTGAAAACGAGGTTGGCATCGAGCATATTAGCCTTATTTTAACAAATAATACAGTATTATCTTTTCAGGAAAGAGAAGGTGATGTCTTCAACCCAGTTCGACAAAGAATAAAAAGTAAGGCTGGCAAAATAAGGAAAAGTGGTGCCGATTATCTTATTTATTCACTACTTGATTCTATTGTTGACCAATATTTCCTAATTCTGGAAAAATTAGGAAATAAAACAGAATTATTAGAGGATGACCTAATTAACCAACCTTCTCCGGAAAATCTTCAGATTATTAACCAGAGTAAAAGGAATTTAATATTTTTAAGAAATGCAGTCTGGCCTCTCAGGGAAATCATTAATAAATTAGAAAAAGATGAGTCTAAATTAATTAAAAAAACCACCAAATTATTCTTACGGGATGTTTACGACCATACCATACAAGTCATTGAAACAGTGGAGGCACTAAGAGATATGGTCTCTGGTTTAATGGATATATATCTATCCAGTGTAAGCAATAAGATGAATGAAGTCATGAAAGTATTAACTATCATTGCCACCATTTTTATTCCTTTAACTTTCCTCGCCGGTATCTATGGAATGAATTTTCACTATATGCCCGAATTATCCTGGAAATGGGCTTATCCTATTACACTTTCAGTTATGTTTATTATAGGGATAGGTATGTATTTTTTCTTCAAGAAAAAAAATTGGTTGTGAACTTTAAGGCATAAAATAGTTTTTTAGATAAATTCAATCACTTATCGTCTTCCTTAGATGCTTTTTGTTTGGTGATTAGTTGATCAATTTTTTTATTTTCTCCTACCAGAATCAGGTTTTCATTCTCACTAATGGTATGCTTGGAAGTAGGAGAAAAGGTAAACTGATTACCCCGACGAATAGCCAGTAGGGTTACTCCATATTTTCCCGGTAGGTCCAGTTCTCCTAATGTTTTTTCGCAAAATACGGGAAGAGCAGCTATTTCAATCAAACTATAGCGCTGAGATAATTCCATCTGGCTTTTGACATTGGGCATAATTAGAGTTCTGGCAATTCGAATCCCCTCATCTCTTTCCGGGTAAACTACCCGATCTGAACCTAATTTTTCCAGCACTTTTCCATGTAAGGCTGAATTCGCCTTGGTAATAATATGTTTTACACCAATTTCTTTTAGCATAATAGTAATGAGAATACTTGATTCTAAATCTGTACCAAGGCTAACAATAGCAGCGTCAAAATTTTTCACACCCAATTCATTTAACACTTTTTCATCGGTAATATCAACTTTAACGACCTTGGTTAAAACATCCTTCAGCAGGTCGACCTTCTCCGAATCATTGTCAACACCTAGCACTTCGTGACCTAATTCAATCAGCTCCCTGGCCAGAGCTGACCCAAAACTACCTAAACCAAAAACCACAAATTGTTTCATATTTTCCTTCTTCCCTTCTACCTTCTATAAGATAAATTACTTTTCAATACTATCCGACCATAACACGATCTTCGGGATATTGAATTGATTCTGGATGCCTGTTAATGATTAATGACAAGGCCAAAGAAAGTGGTCCTAATCTACCGAAAAACATAGTTAAAATTATTATTACCTTTCCGGGTAATGAAAGTGAACTTGTTATCCCTGTAGATAAGCCAACGGTCCCGAATGCAGAAATTATTTCAAAAAAAACTTTTATAAAATCAAAATTCTCAAAATAGGATAAAAATAAAGTCATCACTATTACCCAGCTCATAGCCAGCATTAGTATCACCCAGGCTTTATTCACAATATCATCTGCTATTTGTCGCCGATAGATATAAAGATGTTTCCTTCCTTTTAAAGTATAATACATCCGTAAAAACAATATGCAAAATGTAGTTGTTTTGATGCCTCCACCGGTTGAAGTTGGTGATGCACCTATGAACATGAGTATAATTAGTAAAAATAATGCTGCGTTACTCATCAGTCCTATGGAAATTGTATTAAAACCAGCCGTTCTGGCAGTAGCAGATTGAAATATGGAACTCAACAATCTGGCCTTAAGTGAATATGGTTGAATGGTATCCAAATTTTGATTCTCCAGAAAAAAGATACCGACAGTTCCCAGAACCAGTAAAATTATAGTAGTTACAATAACCAGTTTATTGTGTAATGACAATCTTTTACGTCTGGGATATTCAAAAAGGCCCACCAGTACCAGAAAACCTATTCCTCCGAAAATAATTAAAATAAGGAAAATGACATTGATTCCAGTATGAGATGCATAAGATTGCAGACTGTCCCTAAATAAAGAAAATCCCGCATTACAAAATGCAGATGCCGCGTGGAAAAAGGAAAGAAAAAGGAGAGAATGATTAGTGTCCATCTGAGGCCAATTATAATACAAAAAAATTGTTCCCAATCCTTCAAAGAATAGTGTGAACAATATAATATATTTAGCTAAACGAACTAACCCACCAATAGTAAACTGATTTAATGATTCCTGAATGATGAGTCGCTGTCGAAGAGAAATTTTTTTTCCGAGAAGAAAGGCAAACATGGTTGAAAATGTCATGATACCTAATCCACCAATTTGAAAAAGGATAAGAATAACCCATTGCCCGAAGAGAGAAAAGTCACTGCCAGTATCCAGTACAATTAAACCCGTAACACAGGTAGCTGAAGTAGCAGTAAATATTGCATCAATCCATTCTATAGGCCCTTCACCAGCAGAAGCAACATCAAGATGAAGCAAAAAAGTACCAATAATAATGGTAGATAAAAACCCTAATACCAATATCTGATTAGGAGATAGGTCTATTTTTTTTCTCAAACTTGAATACTCTGAATTCACAATACTCCCAATTATATCAAAAATATTATCTCCATCATTATAACATACTTCATTTTATAACGGGATAGCTAGGATTTTTTCTATTGAAAAATAAGCAAGGAATGCCTAAAATAGTAATTATAGTTTTATTCATTCATTTTTTAAAATAAGGGGAATTAAGTGCTAAAAACAGTATTATTGACTACTATTGTTAATTATATTTCGACTATCATTGGTATTGTGGCAGTAATTATTATTACCTGGGGCGCTATTCTTGTTTTGCTGGATTTAATCAGATTGGAAATATCTCGTTTTAAAGGCAAAAAACCTTATTATAAACGTGCTGTTCTTCGCCACCGTTTTGGTTCTTATCTTTTACTGGGCCTTGAGTTTCTAATTGCGGCTGATATTATTTTAACCATTACCCGCCCTACCCTGGAGGAAATTGCCATTCTAGGTAGTATAGTAGTTATCAGAACGATTATAAGTTATTTTCTCGACAAGGAAATGGCTTACTCAGACAAACATCCCAATCAAGATCAATAATTTAAATTTTTACTTACACTATCAGTAAACAAAACGGGTTATTGTTGCTAATATGATGGCAATAAGAAAAGTAAAAATAATTGCAAATAGACTCCGTTTGCTCCCAATCTCTTTGATTAAAACAGCAATCGTTGCCACGCAAGGCACATAAAAAAGAACAAAAATGGTAAAAGTCATAATCTGTGTTGAACTCATTACTGTACTAACATCGGTAACTCCCAGGGCTTGAACCAGCATAACCATAGATAATTCTTTTCTAAGCACACCGAAGATTAGTGTTACACCTACTGCTATCGGTAAGCCTAACAATATAGTAACAGGTGATATTAGTTGATTTATAAATCCTTCCAAATTCCAGTGTTGCAACAAACTTAAAACAACACTACCAATAATCAATAAAGGCCAGGCAATTACAATAAACTCTTTCATTCTTAGCCATACCTTGGATAATAGTATCTTGATTGAAGGTATATGGTATGCAGGT
>CAZAJW010000306.1:0-3931 GCA_964485485.1 uncultured Atribacterota bacterium
GTATTCTCAAAATTGATTCTCAGTGGCCTGACCATGGGATAAATTTAGGGTATTATAGTGTGAATGTCAAATGTGAAGACCTGACCCCCTTTGTCTTTCCAGGAAGCAGGGATTCATCCTGTTTATTGCCTTCCAGCCATTTGCGGTAATAACGTCTTAGTTCTTTGTTACTGATATGATGGGCTCCACAGAGATCCTTGACTAATCGAAAGGAACGAGGAGAGACTTTGTTCTGGATTTTTTCATATTCTTCCAGAATAGGTCTCCACCTTTTAATGATAATCCTCTGGTTGAACTTCATGCTAAAGTACCTCCTTTGGTAATGAAATTATACCAAAAAAGTTACTTAATTACTGAGCATGAACAACCGTCCCCTGGTTTTGTAAGGAAGGGGTCAAATCTTTATTATAGACCCTGTTGGCTTTCTTCTTATTACACAATTCCCATTTTTAAGGAATATAATACTCGATCTCTAATTTGGGGCGATGCATATTTGTAGAATGATCAGATGATCGGCAATGAGCTATCTTATTATTTGATGATTCTTCTGTAGGTTTTATTAATACCCCATAGTTCGGTATACTGCCGTTCATCCAGCCTTTGACCAAATTATCTATATACCAATATCTCCAAGTGTCACTACTACTACTATTAATAGTACAAGAATCTTCTTCTTCTGAGGAACTGGTAGGTTGACTGTTCCAGTTAATAGAATTCTCAGCCCAATCACTCATAACTGCATATACGCCGACATTGAGAGAATCAGATATAGGATATAGATAAAGTCCCAGACATGCATTGGTTATAATCGCATCAGATGGGAGTGGATTAATGCTTAAATCGAATTTGAGATAGGATCTGTACTTTAAAGTAGAAAACGTACTATAACCAAAAAATAATACTATATCATTTCCGAAATTTGTGTTAGGTTTATATTCAAATACCGTAGCATCTTTCCCCTCTTCAACGTCTGGCTGCAGGGTCAAGGTTTCTGTCGGAGCGTATTCTAATGCCAAGTTAATGTAAGTAGTTTCATCTGCATTAACTGTAACATTGCTATCTATCCTATTCTTACAATGAAAAGATTCAATTTTGATGGTATGAGTTCCTGCTGATACATTGGTTAGCACTATGGGAGTAATTTGACCTGTGTCTACCCCATCCAGGTAGACTTTTGCTCCAACAGGGCTGGATTTAATGTCGATTGACCCTAAAGCGGTTTCTACGTTAACGGTAACGGACTGAGTGACACTGCCGGCACTATTGGTGGCTGTTAAGGTATAGGTTGTGGTTATGGACGGAGAAACAGTGATAGAGGTACCGGTCACGGTCCCGATACTCTGGTTAATGGAAAGAGTGTCCGCATCAGTAACTAACCAGTTTAGGGTCGAACTTTCTCCAGCAGTTATACCAGGCGGACTGGCGGTAAAGGAATTGATGATCGGACTAGTTGGGGTAACCCCATCACATCCGGCAAAGGCAAGTATCCCCATAAACAATAAAATAAAGCAAAAAATATATTTATCTTTAGAAAACATTTTTAAACCTCCTTAATTTAAACTCTATTTTTACTTCAATTTCCTGATAAATAGAACAATTAAGGTTATAAAAATAGAGTGAAATTATTAATAAGATTAGGATCTTTTATACTGGTAATGAACTTGGAAATTACTCCAAATTAGATATGACATTTCTTTGTAGAGTGTTTTGATTTTTATCTGATAGATGGCCATAAATAATATTACGAATTAAATTAGACAAATTGTATGTTATTTCTCTTTATTTTTATAATACTACTTTGTACTTGAAAAATCCTTTTTTTTAAAAAGAAATTTCTTGACCATACAGAGAACCATTGTTCATGCTCTAGTAATCTGATTCACCGTCAATCCGGTTCATCTGGAAAGCTGTCTTAGCGAACAGCCATTTGATTCTTTGAGATAATTATGTGTTTTGTCTTATTCTTTTTTTATTTAAATTTTATTTTTTCGCATTTCGGTAAGCTTACAATTGCTAATGGTTGTAAAAAGAACCGCCTGTGACAATATTCGCCCTCATTATATTTTGAATGATACATAATTAAGTGCTAAAATAATTAATAATAATGTCCAAAACCTACCATATAAATAAATACTTCAAAAAATTTTTTCGGATGATTAAGTTAGGAGATAAAAATGAAAAATAATCTTTCCTTGGTTCTACTTATATTATCGATCATTGGTGTAATGCTTTCGATGGCAAGCTGTACAGAAGAAGTAATCATTGGGACTGAAGTTGCTGACCTAATCCCGGTTAACCCTGAAGGTTGGGCTGGTTTTTGTGATCTAGTTGATTATACCGGACCAAGTTATTATGGAAGGCACTTAAGAGTACATATAAAAAATGATGGTCTTACAGATGCAGGAGAATCCTGGTTAGTAGTTGATTTCGGTAATTCAAATACCATCGCAAAAACTCCAGTCATACCAGTTGGTGCTGTGAAAAGTATTATTGTGCAACTTCCTGATGATTTTTGTAAACCGGATTGTACCTTTACCATTATAGCAGACTATTATGATGATATTTTTGAAAGTGATATAGGGGAGGCAAATAATGCTGTAATGGGTACTTGTATGGGAGTATGGTAAATAATTTAGCGACAGAAAAAATACTTGTCTAGAATAGATTAAATAGATTTTCATATCCTATTCAGCTAATGATTTAATTCAACTTTGTGAACTTATTTTAAAAATCTATACTAAAAAGAACAGTATAATATTATTGAAATTTGAATTTTTATTCTATCAGTAAAACTGATTATTGGAAATTTTTGGAAGCGATTGGATATAACCAATATTTTAGAAATTATCTAATTATTTAAGAAAGGAGCTAATAATGAAAAATATTTTTCTCTTGGTTCTACTCATGTTGTTGGCATTTACTGGAATGTTTTTAGTATCCGGTTGTACCCCGAAAGCTGACCTAATCCCGGTTAACCCTGAAGGTTGGGCTGGTTTTTGCGATTTAGTTGACTCAGCAGCATCTAGCTATTACGGATCTGATCTCAGAGTACATATTAAAAATCAAGGGGAGGCACCTGCAGGAAACTCATATGTCCTTGTTGACTGGGGTTTTGCAAATACAATAGAACCTGTTCCGGCTATACCAGCAGGTAACACAGTAAGTGTCCTAATAGAAGTTCCTCAGGGTTGTTTTAATCCTGATTGCGGATTTACAATAATAGTAGATTATAATGAGGATGTAAATGAATCCAATGAAGCGAATAATAGTCAGATTGGTAATTGTATCGGTTAATTAGATTTTCTTTTTATCATTATATTCAATCGCTTTCTGAAAACATGCTATTTCAAGGCAAATTAGATAGTGGCCAGGTCTAAATATTTGACATTCAACTGTTTTTTAGAGCTTCTAGGGCTTTATGTTTTATTCTCTAAATCTCTTTGTCTTTTCAATATTTCTGTTCAAACCTTTTTACTGCCTGGGAAACAACTTTTAAATCTTTGAGATAAACTAGTGCTTTTTTTAGTCTGATGTGATAGATACTGGTACTAATTTTGATGCGGGCTATTTCGGGTATAAGGAACTCCTATCGAAATGAAATGATTACTGAAAATATTCTAAAATATCAAAGAAAAACTTTCAAACAGAGAACCGTTCCCTGTATTATTTTGTATTTCTGTAATATATTAATGAAAAAAAGTGATGATTGTCAAACAAAAGCTTAGTGATAACCTACTTTTGTCTTGAATAGGCGGTTATCATTCGGAATAATTTTAATAATTAATTAATCTGTGAACTTGTGAAGGCTGAGCTTATTGCTCTTCCTTAGGATATAAGTTATTATTCTGGCATAAAGAAAGTTTTTTGACTATCCTGATTGAGCAGATTATTCTATAGTTTAATTTTATTTTCAATGATAGACCCCATGCCT
>CAZAJW010000307.1:0-2792 GCA_964485485.1 uncultured Atribacterota bacterium
CTAACAAAATCCTCTATTGGAAAAGTTACTGGTCCTACATAGATTCTGCTAATTTACTTCAGTAAATATTGCACCCGAATAGCGGGTAACTTTAAGAGCCTCTAAAAGAGCTTTAACTATTTGCTACCTTTTAGCTCTTTTTCTTTCGATTCATTATTTAACCTTTAGCTATAATATTTCTAAGCAATAGTAATTCCAACTTTGAAGTTCACATGAAAATTGTTACCTGGTTAATAAACATCAATTCAAAATCCTCGTCTACCTATTTTAAAGAGATTTTATAAAAAAATTTTTGCAAAAATAATAAATACTTTCATTTTTATAATTTTCTATCTTGACAAAATGTGATAATATAATACAATATTGTTGAGAATGATACTCAATTACATCAGGAGTGAGATTTGCTTAGTTACAAAGAAAGATTTAAGTATTTTTTGAAGGAAGCAGATTTAAAATTCACGCCCGAGAGGGAAGAGATTATCGAAGCAATCGTAAACCTTCAAAAACATTTTGATGCAGAAGATATATATCAGCAGCTAAGAAAACAGAAGTCAGATGTATCTCTGGCCACAGTATATCGGACTATTCCATTATTAGTTGATAGTGGTCTTATTATGGAAACGTTACACTGCAGGGAAAAGGTGTTATACGAAAAAATTTACAATAAAAGGCATCATGATCATATGGTTTGTATTAACTGTGGAAAGATTATTGAGTTCTATAATGAAGATGTAGAAAAATTACAGGATGAGATTTGTCATAAGCACCAATTTGTAGCAACCGAACATCGTTTGGGGATTAAAGGTTACTGTAAAGAATGTCAAGATAAATTAAACATAAAGGTTAACCATTCAAAAAAAGGAAAAAATTTGAATAATAAGGGGTTACATTAAAGATGGTAGTTAGTTTAACAGATGTAAAGTCAGGTAGCAAGGTTAGGGTTACTAGAATCAGGGGTGGTTTAGGCATAAGACAGAGATTAAGCTGTTTAGGAATTCATTCCGGAGATGTAATGTTATTGCAAAAAAGCGGTTTCATGAGAGGTCCTGTTTTGGTGAACATACATGGAAACCAGGTTGCCTTAGGCAGAGGAATTGCCGCTAAAGTATTAGTGGAGGTAGAATTATGAGAATTGCTTTGGTAGGACAGCCTAATTGCGGTAAAAGCACTATTTTTAATCATGTAGCCGGATATAAAGCTATTACCTCGAATTTCCCCGGAAAAACAGTTAAATACAGTATTAGTAAAATGACTTTTCAGGGGATGACCAGTGAAATAGTTGATTTACCAGGAAGTTATTCGATGACCTCTTTTGATCTGGCTGAACTGGAAGCTCGAAAATATTTATTAAGAGAAGAAATTGATGTAGTTGTTAATGTTATTGATGCCTCATTGTTGGGCAGGGGTTTGGAATTGACATTACAATTATTGGAGCTAAATTTACCCACGGTAATTTGTCTTAATATGATTGATGAAGCTGAGGCAAAAGGAATTATTATTGATATCGATAAATTGTCACGCTTATTAGGTGTTCCGGTTGTAACTACCATAGCCCATAAAGGGTGGGGACTCAATCAATTGTTTGAAACTGCCTTTAAGATGGGGCATAAACCAATAAAGAGCAAATTTCTAACTTTTAGCAAAGATGTAGAGCAGGTCATTCAAAATTTAACCGAGCATATAAAAGAGAAAAAATATACTAAAAACTTTAATGTTACCCATCGGTTTTTGGCGACAAAGTTATTGGAAAATGATCAGCATTTTATTGATGAAATTAAGAACAAAGATATGGAATTTATCAAGGTTGTGCAAGATTATCAACACCAACTAGAAAAATGCCGCGATAGGAGTTCAGATGAGGTAATTGCCTCTGAACGTCATCATCTGTCCATGCAGCTTTATGAGTCAGTGGTTAAACTTTCTAAGCCCAAAAAAGAAATTAGAAATTACCTGGATAGTGTTTTAATGCACCCTGTTTTCGGCTATATTTTTTTAGTGGTTATTATGTATCTATTTTTTAATTTCGTTTTTTATGTTGGAGCATTATTTGAAGAGCCATTGCTGGATTTCTTTTATCAGTTTTTGCCCTATGCGGAAGAGACTCTAGGTGCTGATTCTTTGCTATACTATATTGTTAGCGGTGTTGTTCAGGGCTTGGCTGGTGGTATTGCTATTGTTTTACCTTTTCTTTTCCCTTTTTTATTGGGACTGGCATTTCTGGAAGATACCGGGTATTTACCCAGAGTTGCCTATTTAATGGACAGCTTTCTGCATAGAATCGGACTACATGGTAAAGCTATTATACCTCTTATATTGGGCTACGGATGTACAGTCCCGGCCGTGATGGCAACCAGGATTTTGGAATCAGAACGAGACCGATTCATTACTTCTGTGCTGACTACCATGATTCCCTGTGCTGCTCGAATAACTATTATTTTTGGCTTGGTTGCCTTTTATCTTGGACCACAAGCTGCAATTTTTGTCTTTGTCTTTAATATTATAGTAGTGGCTATTGCCGGAAAAATTCTTTCTAATATTATGCCGGAAATTACTCCCGGAATGATTCTGGAAATACCTGCATATCATGTACCTTCAATCAAGATACTATTGTCTAAGGTATGGTTAAGAATGAAAGAGTTTATTGTAATTGCCTGGCCTTTGTTGATTATAGGCAGTGTTGTTTTGAGTTTATTAAAACACTGGAATTTGGAAGGATTTATTAATCAACTAGTATCACCTGTTACTATATTGTTAGGCTTACCGATAGCAGTAGGTGTAACATTAATCTTTGG
>CAZAJW010000308.1:0-3339 GCA_964485485.1 uncultured Atribacterota bacterium
GAGTGGCCGAAGGTGGTTGCCTGCTAAGCAATTGAGCGGATTTTAAGTCTGCTCCGAGGGTTCGAATCCCTCTCTCTCCGCCATTTTTTTATTTAACCATAAAAAACCACCTTCTAAGAAGGTTTTAATATTTAAATAAAATGGTTTTACTTAATCCTCATTTTTTATTCACTAGGGGAGGTTATAATGACTTCCGGTTCGAATCAAAATCTTTTACCTGATATTAATATTCGGAATAATTTTCAGTATGGCGATATGGGGAAAGTATTGTTATTGCATGGTAAGGTTTATTACCAGGAATATGGATTTAATCATGAGTTTGAGGCTTATGTTGCCGAAGGTCTGGCAGAATTTGCAAATAAGTATAAGCCCGGAAAAAGCTGTATCTGGATTGCAGAGGATAAAGGCACTATTGTCGGTTCGATTGCTATTTTAGAAAGAGAAAACAACCATGCTCAGCTACGATGGTTTATAGTCCATCCGGGTTACCGTGGAATAGCATTGGGGAAACGTCTATTCGGGGAGGCATTAAAGTTTTGTCAGGCTGCAGGTTATAAAAAAATATTTTTATGGACATTGGACAACCTTGCTGCAGCAAGAACAATTTATGAAACAAATGGCTTTAAATTGGTAGAGAAAAAGGATAATTATCTTTGGGGACACAATTTAGTAGAAGAATATTATGTTTTAAATCTTAGGTAATAATTATCGATAAAATAGAAAATATATTTAATATATATAGCAAGGGGGCATTTATGGTTAAAAAATTATACCGTTCACGAAAGGATTCTGTGATTGCCGGTGTATGTGGCGGAATTGCCGAATATCTTGAAATAGATTCTACCCTGGTACGTCTTCTGGCAATTCTTGTTGTTTTTTTGGGCGGTGTAGGTGTAATTGCTTATATTATAGCATGGATTATCATTCCACAAAATCCTGACCAGGAAATTGATAGTGATAGAGAGTATACACAAGACGAAAAAAATAATATGAATCAAGAAGAAGGGAAAAGAGATAATAATAGACATATTTGGGGTGGCTTAATTCTTATTTTTTTAGGACTATTCTTTTTAATGAGAAGTTTCTTTCCACGCTTTATCCTGATAAGTTTTTGGCCGGTTATCTTGGTAGTGGTAGGCATCGTTTTGATAGTTCAGTCACTTTCCAAAAAGAAACAGTAAAGTAGAAATATTTTCTTCACAGGATAGTTTCCTCATTGACTTAACCATATAAAAAATTTCTTTGAAGGTAGTAATGATTTTTATAAGGAGACATTAATGAAATTTCCAGAGTCTAAAACTAAAATAGTATGCACATTAGGTCCAGTCTCAAATAATAAAAAAATAATTAAAAAATTAGTATTAGCGGGTATGAATGTAGCGCGCTTGAATCTCGCCCATGATGAAATTGATTATCATCGGAAAACATTAAAAAATATACGAGAAGTTGAAGAGGAGTTGGGGATTTTTCTTACAGTAATGATGGATATCCCCGGTCCTAAAATTAGAATCGGAAAAATTAAAGATGGCCCCATTCTTTTGAAAAAAGGACAGATGGTTCGTCTGACAACTAAAAATATCATAGGTGATGAATCCATTATACCGGTAGAATATGAGTCCTTATTTAAAAGTATTGAAAAAGGAAGCCTTGTTTATCTTTATGATGGTTTTATTCAGCTGAGAGTTAAAGAAATACGGAATGATGAAGCGCTTTGTCAGGTAATGACCGGCGGGAAGCTGGATTCGCACAAAGGACTAAATTTACCTAAAGCCAAAATAATTATTGACCCGATTAGAGAACAGGACTTGAAACTCATATCTTTTGGATTAGAGGAAGGAGTTACGGTTTTTGGTATCTCGTTTGTGGAGAAGGCGGAAGATATTCTAAAAGTAAAGGAATTTGCCCGCAAAAAGGGTAAAAAGATATTTACAGTGGCAAAAATTGAACGAGAAGAAGCCGTAAAAAATATTGATGAAATACTTAAGGTTACCGATGCCATTATGGTAGCCAGGGGCGATTTAGGCGTTCAGGTTGACATTGAAGAAATTCCGGTTATACAAAAAAAATTGATAGCCAAGGCAAATAGAATGAGTAAACCTGTAATAACTGCTACCCAGATGCTGGTATCAATGACTGATCATATCAGGCCGACCCGTTCCGAAGTAACTGATGTGGCCAATGCTATTCTAGACGGAACAGATGCCACTATGTTATCAGAGGAGACTGCAGTAGGCCAGTTTCCGGTAGAGGCAGTAAGGATGATGACCAACATTGCCGTTTCCACTGAACGGGAATATCGCAATTTTCACCACCACTCTTTTTTGTGTGAAGAGTTGCGTCTTTCTTTTCAACGGGAAATGCCTTTAGTAGAGGATATTATTTCTATGCATACCATGGAAAGCAGTCAGATTATTCGAGCTAAATATATATTAGCACCAACCGAAAGTGGAAATACAGCTAGAAGAATATCTCGATTCAAACCATATTGCTGGATTCTTGCCTTTACTCCAAATCTGGAAGTTGCCAGTTTTCTAGCATTTTCGTACGGAGTTATTTCTTTTATGATTGACAGAAACAAAAACGATTGGTATAGCAGAATTATGGATTTATTGAAAGAGAAACAATTAGCAAAAAAAGGCGAGTATCTGATCTTAACTGAAGGAACAATAAAAAAGAAAACCGGAGGTACTGATTCAATGCGGATAATATCTGTTGAGTAGAGTCAGTTACCATCTTTCAAATATTTAATTTTTTATGATTCTACCATAGATAGATTAAGATAAGATAGATGACAATTTTTTACCTGAAGTCCAAACCTGGGAGTTATATTTCTTATGAACTATTATAGCTAAAGTATAAATAAAAAATCGAAAGAAAAAGAGCTAAAAAGTAGCAAAAAGCTAAACCTCTTCTAGGGGTTCTTAAAACCACCCGCTATGTGGGTGCGATATTTGCTGCAATAATGTTATAATAATAATTAATATTTAAGTTATTTTAGGTCAGGAGAATAAATTGAAAGATAATAACCATTTATCCGAAAATATTAATAAGGGGAAAGTGTCTGCTATTCGAGGCAGTGTTATTGATGCCTATTTCCCTGAAAAAATACCTGATATCCCAAACCTTCTTAAAGCGGGTAATGTTTTTTTTGAAGTTGTTCTTCATCTTGATTCCAATACTGCCAGGGGAATTGCCTTAACCCCAACACAGGGATTGAAGAGAGGAGATGTTGCCCTGGACTATGGTCATCCTTTAAGTGTTCCTATTGGAAATCAATTACTGGGAAGGATGTTCAATGTATTCGGAGAAACAATAGATGGTGGAGAAGAAATTGATTCT
>CAZAJW010000309.1:0-9487 GCA_964485485.1 uncultured Atribacterota bacterium
ACGGGCATAATTAAAATTGATAAAACTGAGTATAAAAAACAATGCCGCGAAGAAAATACCCACCCCTAATTGAGTAGTTAGTATTTTCCAGAAAACTGAAAGATAATTTACTGAGGACAGCCAGACCATAGGAATATAAAAACGACCAATAAAAGCGATAAGCAAAACAAGAAAAACAACCAGCCCGGCTAACAGTCCTTTAAATTTAAAATCTTTTAAACGATTCATTGTTATTCCACCTTTCTTCCCTTTCTTATTTTCTTCTATAAATTAATAACCTACCATTTTATATCTATCATCGAAAACACTTGATATTTTGATTATTAAAACAATTATAACATCAAAACACTAATCAGTTAATTTTTAGAATGAAAAGCTATTATATTTATCTTTATTTTAAAAGCTTTTCTCTGAAGATGCATGAAAGAGATATCTTAAAACTAAAAACAAAGAACTATAAACTCTCTTTTCTCTTTAACTCATTATGGCTGGGAATACCAAACATCATAGATGCCTCCCGGATGGCTCTCTGAATAGCAAGTGAAACAACATGAGCACTCAGGGCATTTAACTTATTAATATCGGTTTTTACCGTTCCGGTAGACAAAGAAAAGATTATATCTCCATCATAAAGAGTATGAGAAGGCAATATACATCTGGCAAAACCATCATGTGCTGACATAGATAGACGCTTTGCCTCTGCTTTAGTTAAATCAGCATTGGTAGCCACTACACCCAGAGTAGTATTCTGTAAAAATGGGTCATAATCTATAGAAACAGGATTTATTAATAAACGATTGGTGTGAACAAATTGATTTTTTTCTGTATTTAGAGTACCAGCCAGAATCTCTCCGGTTTCCGGATTAATAATATCTCCCAATGCGTTAACCACTACCAGCGCCCCTACTACCAACTCATTTACTTTAATACTGGCTGTTCCTATTCCACCTTTCATGCACCTGGATATACCGTAATATTTTCCTACAGTCGCTCCTGTTCCAGCACCGATGCATCCCTCTTTAACAGTTTGTTTATCAGCATTAAGGCAGGCCTGATAACCCATTTCCCGATCAGGCCTTATGCATGGATTGCCAACATTAAGATCAAAAATTACGGCTCCCGGAACAATGGGAACCTTAACCGTGCCTGCTGCAAATCCGATTCCCTTCCCTTCTAAAAATTCCATAACACCGGAGGCACCATCTATTCCAAAAGCACTCCCACCAGCAAGATATATGGCATGCACCTTTTGAACCATATTCACCGGGTCTAATAAATCTGTTTCCCTGGTTCCCGGAGCACCTCCCCGAACATCTACACCCGCAACAGCACCTTTTTCAATGATGATAACTGTACATCCTGTACCGGCTTCCCAATTTTGGGCATGCCCTACCCGGATACCATTCACATCAGTTATAGAGTTATTCATAATTTATTATTTACTCCAATTAATTATAAAGATATATCTTTCTTTTTTCTATTGTAACCTATCTGGTCTTTAATTTCACATTTTTAGTTATACACGTAAATATCGCACCCGCATAGCGGGTGGCTTTAAGAAGTTCTAAAAGGGGTTTAACTTGTTACCACTTTTTAGCTCTTTTTCTTTTGATTTTTTTATTTAACCTTTAGCTATAATATTTCTAAGCAATATAATATCCAACTTTGGACTTCAGGTGAAAAATGGTCATCTAGCTACTCTTAATTTTTTTATGGTAAAGCCATTTATTTAACCATTACCACCTTCTAAGAAGGTGGTAATGGTTAAATAAATCTTAACTATATTCTTTTATAAACATAAATATATTTTATTACCGGCCTCATAGGCTTAAAAATTTATTAATTTGTCTGGCAAACGAATTCTTTATGATTATCTTGAATAATAAACAGAAAAGCACCTTTTTCAGAAGGGACACCATCGCTCATATCCCAGGTTTGCTGAATACCTTGAAAAGACTTCACATTCCTGCAATAATCCCTGATTTTTATTCTTTCTTCAGCTAAATTGTCTCTTTCTCCTGTTATTCCTGTTTCTTCAATGGCTTCCTTAACCATGTAAACACAGTCATAGTAAATAGTAGACAAAGAACTTGGTTCAAGCCCGCCATGTTCTTTTTTGTAGTCTTCACGGAAAGAAATCCAGCGATCATTCTGACTATTGGGATCAATATAATTATAGATATAGCAGCCATTTAAATATTGACCGGCAGTAGTATAGAGTGATGTATCATCTGCGCTGCTGAAAATAAGTATTTTCGAAGAATCATCCCACCCCTGTTTCTGTAAGGAAACAACAATTTTTGCAGCCTTTTCGGGGCTACATGTTAATACAAAACCATCTGGTTTTCTTGCTAATGCCTTCACAACCAATGAATCAAACATAATGGCATCTTTGGGAACTTCAACCTCTTGTACCTCCTTCACACCGGCAGCTAGTAAACCAGCTGCATGAAAATCTGCCATTTGTGGCCAGACCGCTTGTTTTTCCGTAAACTGTACAACTTGTTCTAAAGATTCATGAAGTTTAGCCCATGTTTCAGTCACTTCGGGAAGTACCTCTTCGGTAGGAGGGAACCAGGACAAAGACCAGGGGAAATACTTTACGGCAACCTCATAACTGGTTGAAGCAAGCATACAAAACAAACCGCGGTCAACTGCCATCGGCATGGCTGCCTGAATGCAGACTTCTGGCACAGGGCCCAATGCTACCAGGGCACTATCAATGATTTTGGCCATCTCAGAAATGGCTTTTTCCGGTGAATCACCGGTATCGTGTTCTAAAACAACCAGTGGTTTCCCATTAATGCCACCGGAGTCATTGATTTCTTGAGCAGCTCTTTGGGCACTCCAGGACATATAATTACCAATACTGGCAACAGAGCCGGTTAAGCTGTTTAGAAAGTCAATTCTCCAAACCTTATGGTCATCCTGAGAAGCAATGACAGAATAAGAAAACATTACTAATAACAACGATACTAAAAGTGTTTTAAATAAAATTAAAGAGAATCGTTTTTTCCAATACATATCAAAATATCCTTTCTATAATTGATTCTATTAAATAATGAATATATATTTATTCTGGCAAAATATTCTCTTGGTTCAAAAAGAGTGAAATTTTTTTGTATACCAGTAAAGTCAGTGCACTACTAATCAAGCCTTTTAGCAGATTAAAAGGTATTATAGCAGGTAATAGAAGTTGTGTTACCATTGCCCTATCAACCCCCAGATATATGGGTGTAATAATCAAGTTAGCTGGAATCATGATTGCCGTCATAGCCAATGCACCCAAAGCTAAACCAACAAATGCCCCTTTCTTATTGTGTTGTTTTAAATAAATCCAGGAAGAGACTAAAACGAAAGCACTGGTGGACAGAAAATTCATCAATGCTCCATAAGGTCCACCCTGTCCGGTAATGATGGCAAAAATAGTGGCATAAACCAGTGTCATAATCATCCCGGCTCTTGGGCCAAATTTAAAGGCTGCAATTAGTAGAAAAACATGCCCGGGATCATATAGCAGAAAAGGTGCCTGGGGTAAAATGGGAAAATGAATTAAATACCCCGTAATCACAGACAAGGCAACAAAAATAGAATAATGACTGATATATCTAACGCTCATTTTAATTTCCTTTCTATATTCCTTTTATTTTAATTTATTCTAATATTGTTCTAATTTTTATTCGAAATACGAAAGGCTTCTAAAAATAAAAAAGCCCTCGAAGTATCCTCGGGGCTTTGGTCAAGTATATCTCTTCTTCTTTCATCCAGACTTTAACTGTCGGCTCCGGACTTTCACCGGATCAACCAAATGTGGCTCGTGGGCTTTTCAATCCTTTTATCTTTCAGGATTGAATTTACCACCGGTCGGGAATTAATAATCAAAAGAATGATTATCTCACCCTGCCCCGAAGAAGTTTTACAATTTTTTATATTATATAACTTTTAGTCAAGATTGTCAGGGGAAAATCCCCTAAAATTCACAATTTTATATTTTTTTCAACTTATAAAGTATTTTAAGACTGCAATTTTGCTAAAATTATTTATATTTTCTTCTTAAATTATTTTTTAATCCAATAATCTGTTGCCGAGTAATCAGACCCTGTGGACGAAAACAGACCATTACAATCAATAATCCACCATAAATAACCTGTTTCCATACAATTAACATATCAGGTAACAAGATAGGGATCCCGCCCAATAAAGGTGCAGCCAGCACAACTCCCCACATACAGGTATGCCCTCCCACAAATAATATCGCCATTAAGGTACCAACTATGCCAAAACTGAAAAAATCAACCGTAAGTCCGCCAATCAAGGAAACATACAGAACGCCTGATAAGCCTGCTAATATGCCGGAAAAGGAATGGTAAAATAGGGCAATCCTTTTACTCCGAATACCCAGGGATGCCGCTAATTTTCTATCATCAAATATTACGCTGGCCTTTCGGGCTATCTGAGAATTCTCAATCAAAAACATCAAATACCCCATAAACACCAGGAAAAGATAAGCCCATAAAATCAAATATCTAATGGTGGGAATATTAAAAAACCCAATACTGCCCCCTAAAAAATTCCAGTTTTCGATAACTGTTTTTAGAATAAACATAGAGGTCAATCCGACAATAACTACTGTAAAACAAGGAGCATCCCCTATTAAAAGAGAAACTCCATAGCTGATAATTAAGCCTACAAGCATACCAACAACTATAATTACCAGAAAAGGCCAACCCCACTCCCGGGAAGCAACGCCGGCAAAATAAGCACATATTGCCATAATGGATATGGGCAAAAAATGTAAATGGCCCACCCTATAGGGTAAATAAAGAGACCATCCCATCAAAATATATATCGCAGTAAATACTAAAAAATAATAAAGTAATATCAATTCATTCTACTCCAATTGTTTTCCAGTCAAATGACTGGAAAACAGTTTTTGGTTTATTGTTTTTAGTTTTTTGAAAATAAAAACATTCTTTCTTTCACATACGCTTAAATTATCTTCATTTTGTACATATAATATTAGAAACTGTCAATTTTATATGATATACCCCAAATAATAGCACGTAAATCAGTTTCTTATTATATTTTTGTTCTTCAGATTTAACCCACTATTATACTTACAAACGGTATACTATGTACTTTATGTGTTATACGGAATACGGATTTTTGACTCAATAGACAATGCTCACGAATCAATACTATTTTTATTAAAAATCCCCCTGGGTCTTATTAAAATCACCAACAGCATTATCAAAAAGGCAAGAGCGTTAGACCAGGATCCTGGTAAAAAATGAATAATCAATGACTCTACGATACCCAGAACTAATCCACAGATAAACCCTCCCTTTATATTTCCCAAACCAGCCACAATTGCTACAGCCAGTACTTTTAAAGCAATATATTCTCCCAGCCAGGGAGAAGCTGAACCAATTAACATGGAAAATAATAGAGCAATAATCCCGCCCAGCAATCCGGCAATCCCATAAAGCAATAAATTCAATCTTAGAATAGGAATTCCTTGCAAGCGCGCCTTTGATATATTTTCTGCTATAGCTCGAAAAGCCCTGCCCAACTGAGTCTGGTAAATTAACACAAATAGTGCTAGAACAATTAAAATGCTGATCAATAAGGTATATAGTTGTCCAGTCGAAATACGTATCAAGTTGATTTCCAAAAAGATAGAACTACTCATCCAGTTTAGCGGAAAGGCAATAGGAAACCCATAATTTAACTGATGAGACATGATTTCTGTTAAAATCAGAGCAATGCCTAATGATACAATAAAGGAAGAATTGATGTCTATTGAACCTTTCCTGGTATTAATATGGCGGAATAGTGGCTCTATTATAATATGCAATAAAATGGAGCTTATTATAGTGCCAAAAACTGCTATTAATGGATTGTTTGTTAACTTTAATAATCCCCAACAGACATACATCGCTATAACAACAATATAGGGATAAGCAAAGTGAATTATCTTTCCTACTAAAAACATCAAATTAAAACCGGTTACCAGCAAAACATAGATGCTTCCCAGGGCTATTCCGTTAATAATTTGAGCTATGATAACTTTCAAACAATCTCCCTCCTGGCATTATCAACTGCCAAAATAAGCCTCTTTAATCCTAGGATGATTTTTTAAATCAGATGCATTTCCGTTCAAAACAATTTGTCCATTCTCCAGGACATATATTCTATAAGCATACTTAGATGCCTGAATTACATTCTGTTCTGCCAGTAAAATGGTATAGCCTCGTTGGTTTAATCCCTTTATAATTTCAAAAATCTGCCCAATGTATTTTGGAGACAAACCTATTGACGGCTCATCTAACATTAACATTCGAGAGTTAGACATCAATGCTTTGCCAAAAGCTAGAATTCTCTGTTCCCCACCACTTAATGTACCGGCAACCTGTTTCAAGCGCTCTTTTAATACTGGAAATAATTTAATAACAACCTCGATTTGTTCTTGGTATTGACTAAAAAAATGATAAGCACCCAATTGTAAATTCTCTTCTACTGTTAAGGTTCTAAAAATCCCCCCGTCTTCCGGAATTAGAAAAATTCCGAAACGGGTTATGTGCTCCGGTTTCCACAAACTAATATCTTGTTCTTGATAGTTAATCTGGCCTTCAGTAGGTTTTTCTAAACCAATGATCGATTTTAACAAGGTGCTTTTGCCGGCACCATTGGGTCCAATAAGAAGAACAATTTCCCCCTGGGCTATCTCTAAATTGATTTTTTTGAGGGCAACAATCGGCCCATAGCGAACAGTCATATTCTCAATCTTCAAGATTACTTTTTCTCTATTTAGAGCCAAGGTATGCCTCCCGAACTCTGGAATCAGTTAATACCTGTTCGGATAGGCCCTCACTGAGTTTTTGACCAAAATTCAGAACAGTTATACGGTGAGAAACGCGACGAATAAATTGGATATCATGGCTAACTAGCATAATAGTCACACCGGACTGATTGATTTCATGCATTTTGTCTTCTATCATTTTTTTTTCATCAATACCCATTCCGGCTGTTGGCTCATCTAATAAAAGAAATTGTGGCTCTGATGCAATCGCTCTGGCAATTTGAACCAGCTGTCTTTCATACCAAACCAAATCATCGGCCCAATGTTCTGCTAGTGATTGTAATTTAAACTTCTCTAGTAAATCCCTGCCTTTATCTTTGTTTTTATGCTCTTTGCTAAGCTGATCAAATAACCTGCCAACAATATTTTTGGATATATTATCTCTTTCCCCCTTTTTTGAAAAACCAATCATTACATTTTCTAAAACAGTTAGATTTGAAACAATCTTTCCTTCCTGAAAAGTACGACTGATTCCCCTTTCAAATATTAGTTCGGGGGACAATTGGTCAATTCTTTTTTTCTGAAAAAAAACTTCTCCTGCTGAGGGTCCTTCAAGTCCTGTTATTACATTAATCAAGGTTGTTTTGCCGGCACCATTGGGTCCAATAATACCATGGATTTCTCCCTGATGTACCGTAATATTCAGGGAATTCAAAGCATGTATCCCCCCGAAGTCTTTAGTTAGATTGTGAGTAGAAAAAAATTCTTTGGACATTACAACTGTTTTTCTCAAACTAAATATATTTCTTAACTATTAATAATAAATAAGGTATTGATACAATTCTCTCTTCTTTGGGCTAATTTTCCAGCTAATCCGGAATAGATTGTATAGGCTTATATCCCAAATATCTATCTTTTTTTACTTTTCCTTAATAAGCCCAGTAACGAGTTCCTGATTTTATAACTAGGCAAATGTAGAAAATAATAGTACCCTTATTTTTGGCCCTCTGAATAGTCATTTCCAGTTGTTTTTCATTGATGGTTAAATCAATCATAGCTTCCAATCCAGCCATTTTTTGCTTCTGGAATCATCCATTCAAAGTGTGATAAATTTTCTCTATTGATAATAACATGATTAAACATTTTAAACCACCACTTATGACCAACCTTATAAACCAAACACCATACAATATTATCTAGCTCTTATCCGGATAGTATCCTTTAATATGTCAGATTTCCATCCTCTTACTTGCAAACATCTACCCAAATACTACCAGTAATGGCCCGTAATTCATCGGGGGTCATTTTTACAAAAGAATTTCCGGAGCCTGCTGCCGGGAATATAAATTCAAATTCCCGCAAAGATTTATCTAAATAAATCTCGATAGGATTTTTTAACCCAAAAGGGCACACTCCTCCCACTTGATGACCGGTAACTTCTAAAACTTCATCGGGTTTTAGCATTTTTGCTTTAACCTTAAAATAATCTTTATATTTCCGATTATCAATTCTGGCATCACCTTTAGTAACCAATAGTATATAGCGATTTTCTTTTAGTTTAAAAGATAGAGTTTTGGCAATAAGAGCCGGCTTTACCCCTAAAGCTTTTGCGGCTAATTCTACCGTTGCCGTGCTTTCTTCTGGTTCAGTTACTTTGTAATTTAACTGTCTCTCTTTAAAATATTTTCTTACATCTTCCACACTCATTTAATCTTCTGACTCCCTCTTTATTTTTTTAATTCTATCTTTATTTTTTCTGCTATTAACGTTTCCCATAAGAATATCCTTTTAAGATTATTTTGAAGAAGATACTAAGTTTATGGTTGTATTGTTATGTATACTAGTATCCTTAACATGGGAATATTTTATTATACGTTTATTATATCTGGCTGACAATATTTTTCATTTTTAAAATATAATTACCAAAATAGAATAATACCCTGTGTTTATTGTGGGAATTTTGAAAAAATGTTATACTGCAAGAAATATTTTTAAACACTACTATAAATTCAATTGGAATTTAAAAATAATAAGAATGAAAATATTTGATAATTAAATAGCCAGCAAATATTTTATCAAAAGGAAGTTAAATTTAATGCAGACAAAAATCAAGAGAAGAAAATTAGGAAGAACCGGGCTGATGGTATCTGAACTCAGCTTAGGAGCCATGAATCTGAGATTACTAAAGAGTTTCGATGAAGCCTATGCAATTGTGAATGATGTTCTGGATCAGGGTATCAATTTAATCGATACTGCCAGGGCTTATAAGGGCGAAATATCCCCGGGTGTCACCCTGGAAAGTGAGCATATTGTTGGAGAAACCATTCGCAAGCGAACAGACCTTGAAGAGCCGATTGTAATTATTACCAAGGGTCATGCCTATACAATACCCGAGATGGAAAAAGACCTGGCTGATAGTTTAAAAACATTAGGTGTCGACGGAAAAGGTAATCTCAAAATCGGTAAAAATAATATCAAACTGGTATATCTTATTCATGGTATCAGTGAAGAAAGATGGGCTACAACCAAATCATCCGGTGTACTGGATAGATTACAGGAAATCAAGGAGCAAGGAACAATCAATTATATCGGTTTTTCCAGCCATTACCCCTTTGCCCGGGAGGTTAAAGAAGCAATTGATTTAGGTATTTTTGATGTTGCCGAACTGCCTTACAATGTATTTAA
>CAZAJW010000310.1:0-6156 GCA_964485485.1 uncultured Atribacterota bacterium
ACAAAAATATTTTTTTAAGGTTACATTGTGTGATTATAGCCCATATAATATTATTTCTGAAATCGTCTTATATTGATGATAAATAATTAAATCGATTAATACTGATTCCCAAACAATTTTTAGTTGATGAAAACGGGAACTGCGCTTAAAATAGAGTTCAAAAGTTTGGTGGGCAAAACGCCATTAAGAATCCGGAAGATTTCTTCTTTTTTTACGGTAAGGTAATTATTATAAAAACTACAAATTTTAAAGAAAAATACGGGCAGTACGCGTTGGTCGCCGGAGGCTCTGACGGATTGGGCTACGCTTTTGCAGAGGCGATTGCGCGGCGGGGATTGAACCTGGTTTTAATCGCGCGTCAAGAAGATCGGCTGAAAGCGGCAGCAGCCCGGCTTAAAGAAATATATGAAATCGATGTAATTTCTATCGCAGCGGATATGGCAGATTACGAAAATGTGAAAAAATTGATTAGCACTCTTAAAGTTTCAATTGGCTTACTTATCTATAATGCTGCATTTGCTCCAATTGGTTTATTCGAAAATATGAGCGAGGATCATCTGGCTCTTTCCACAGCTGTAAATGTAAAAGCACCGCTGCTACTCACAAAACTATTATCTATGTCGATGATACAGCAAAAAAGGGGAGGCATTGTGCTGATGTCATCTATTGCCGGGGCGCAGGGCAGCCCGAACCTTGCGGCTTATGCGGCAACAAAATCATTTAACACCATTTTAGCCGAAGGTCTTTGGAAAGAACTAAAGCCGCACGGAATCGATGTGCTTGCCTGCTGTGCCGGTGCAATTCTCACTCCTGGCTATAAGCAAGCTGAGAAAACCAAACCAGCGCCTGGAACGCTGGAAGCCAATGAAGTCGCTGAACAAACATTGAATGCTTTAGGAAGAGGCCCGATTATAATTCCCGGAGTAATAAATAAAATCGGCCGTTTTATACTTACGCGGTTATTGAGCAGAAAAGCTGCAATTAATATAATGTCGAAAAACACCGGAGGTTTGTCATGAAGTTGTTTTTAGGTTTGATCACCCCATTAGTCGCATATGTAGTTATCACTCTTTTACACATCATCATCCCGGTTAAAAGAATTAAGGGATATGTAAAAAATGAAATAACAGGCAAATTGATGAATTACAGGATCAATGGAATATTTGTTCTTTTGACAAGTATCCTCATTTGGTTTCTGCTTGGGTATTTTAATATAGTTCCATACGTATGGTTGTATGAAATCCGATGGTTAGGTTTTATTGGCGCGTGTGTTATAGGACTAGTATATTCTTTATACATTGTTTTCAAATATCCATCTACCGGTAAATCTTTTTTTGCTGATTTTTGGTTTGGCAGAGTAAAAGATTCGCAGCTCAAAGACGGCCTTATTGATGCAAAGATGTGGTTTTATTTAATTGGCGCTGTTATGCTTCAATTGAATGTTCTTTCTTATGCCGCGTATCATATAATAAATGTCGAAAATATAAACTATGGTTTTCTTCTCGGCTGTGCAATGTTAACATGGTTTTGCTTTGATTATCTGATATTTGAAAAAATCCATTTATATACATATGATTTTATTGCTGAACGCGTTGGATTCAAATTAGGATTTGGCTGTCTTGCGTTCTACCCTTATTTCTATTCTATCTCACTTTGGTTTACTGCTCATCTTCCCGATCCCGGTCATCCCGTATGGCTTACAATTCTCTTTGGGGCACTCTTCCTCTGCGGCTGGGTGCTTACACGCGGCGCAAATATGCAGAAGTATTTCTTTAAAATTGCGCCTGACAGGAAATTCCTCTGGATAAAACCTGAAGTACTTAGCGACGGTAAACTCAGCCTGCTTGCTAATGGATTCTGGGGCGCAAGCCGTCACATCAACTATCTTGGAGAAATTATACAGGCTATAGCCGTAGTTCTTGCCGTAGGCTACTTTGGGATTTGGGTGGTGTGGCTATACCCGGTTTACTATATAGGTCTTATGCTGACCCGCCAGGCAGATGACAACAAAGTTTGCAAGGCAAAATACGGGGAGCTCTGGGATCAATACACCAGGAAAGTGAAATACAAGATTATTCCTTTTATATATTGAGTGTGAGCGGGATAACAACTAAAGCCGAATACGTAAAAAACTCTGAAGGCGTTAAAATTTATATCTCAGATTTGTGCTGTTAAGAATAAATGGGTTCTATACAGAGCTAACTGAAGATTGCATTGCCTTACTCACGAAATGTAAAAATTGCAAAGTTTTACAAATCTCAACTAGCGATTTTTAACTATCAGGGGAAATAACCCAGGATTTTTAGATCATAATCCTGGTATCGGCTTAGTAGTTTATACCGGCGCCAGGGACTTGAATCTTAACAAATGGACAGTCTTCAAACAGAGAACTGATGGGTGTTTCCAATGATGTCAAGGTGGCTGGGGATAGTGGAAAGAGTTAGAACTATATTATTAGGTTTGAGTAATAATAATCTTATAACCGAGCTGAGTATAGAAATTTAATGAGAGTTACTTTTTTTCTTGAAAAAATTGATTATTAAAACACCTTATCTTATGAATTAATTAGCAGATAAAATCAGACGGTTACTTCCAGATATATGGCTGTATAATAGGAGAAATCCTTATGAAAATGTTAGACATTTATATATAATTATCATATCATTTTATTTATAATAAAACGGTGAAGGGGGTAACGTATGAGTATCTTTTGGATTCTGGCAATAATCGCTGTAGTCCTAATTATTCTTTCAGCATTATTCGGATTTAGAGGACCAGGTTATAAAATTTTAAAAATATTATTTTGGATTTTTATTGTCTGGCTGATAGTTATGGTAATACTCGCTATCATAAGATAATAGATATTTTTAAATAATCATTTTTTTAAAATTGTTCAGGAGTATTAGAATAAGGTTTTATTTGTTTCTTTAGGACCGTTGTCTTTAAATCTTATGATTAATACTTACTGTTGCTCAAAATGAGCATGATGAAAAAAATATTACGCCTATTGCTTCAAAAAACTCATGAAACCACCAGGGTAAAACTACCCATAATACCCGCTAAAAACCTATTAATCTCCCTGTTACTACTATCATGCTGTATATGTATACTAAATGCTATAAACCATTTTATCAATTTAATAAAAAATATGGAGAATAATGAGAATAATATTAATTATCGCGGCAATTGTTTTTCTTACAGTGGGGATATTGGGTGTTTCACCTCTATTTAGCAGTACTCTTGAGGATAATGTTTTTACTATTTCTATGATCAATAAAAATTATTAACGTTAGTTTTAAGTTATTAGAAATAATAAAATTATTTTTATCATAGAAAGTAAAATAGAAGGTTGTGCAAGTTTTTTTCTGTACTTTTATCCATCACATCTCTCCAATCATCTATGTCAATGCCACCTGCCCCGGGTTGCGAAATTTCGAACCATATTATTGAAGAACTATTAAAATTTAAAAAATTTAATGAATAAATTTTGTTTCCTTTTTTTATAGAATACTTTTTTCAGGAAACACCACTTAGTAAAAAACTTAGACAAATCCCAAATATTTCTACCGAGCTACTGTCATTTATTTGAAAAAGGTAACTTTTTTCCCTACCTTCCTTATAAATTTCTACACTATCTTTATACAATTGATAAGATAATATTTTATTTAAAGGTATGCTTAGAGGTTTATAACCGCTAAATGGACTTAGAAATAATCTCTGATTTGTTATTATCAATGCACCTCTTGAAGTTTCTTTCCATATATCTTCCTTTACAACATTCCCCCTATGACCACCTACCCTATAACTAACACCCTTCATAATCCTTAATGACACTCCTCTTGAACCACCACTATAACCAAGACTAACCGTTTTTAACTCCTTAAGTGTTGCATTATCAGCATGGTGAATTTTCTCATTTTTCTTAAGTATTATATTTAAGCCATCTAATTCCAATTTTGTTTCAGGAAGTATATTCTTTTCTTTAATATTATATATAAAAATATATGGTCTTATTTTTTCATTAAATTTAATATCTTCTTTTGTTAAATTAAAACTATCAGCAAATTTATCTAAAGTATTTAATTCTTTCTCACTTAATTCTTTCTTTTCCGTAAAATTTATATAAATATAATCAAATGTATTTAAAATTTCATCCTTACTATATTCATTTAAAAACTCTATCTGCTCTTTTTTTATATCAAAATTTTTTATTATTTCATCTCCAATTGAAATTCTATTTTCATACCTTATTCTCTTCTTTTCTTTCAATTCTTCTTCAATTGCTTTTTTACATTCTTTACATAATTGTTCAGAACCTATGCTCTCAAAAAAAGAAAGTTTTTTACCACATCTTTTACATACCTTCGCCATTTTTATTTCCTTTCTTATTTATTATATATTAATTGAATTTAAATATTTTTTCTTTCTTCAGCTAGCCTATTATTAATTTCTTTAACCCATGGAATAATTTCATTTTCTAATAATGAAGGAATTTGTTCTTTATATTTTTCTATTGAATACATAAATTTATCACTTCTAAACCAGTATTGGTGTCTAAATTCATTAAGCATAATTGTTTGTTTTGAATCTTTATCTGCTATTGTAGCAAATGGTATATAAGTTTCTCTAACTATGCTTGCCAGCTCATGAAGTTGTCCTGCCGGTATGCTTAAATCTACAATTACAAAACTTGAAAGTAGTGCTATAGTTTTAACTGTTTCTATTAAATCTTGTTTTTCTGAAGGTATAAAATCAAAAACAATGGGAATTAAATTATAATTTGGTAATACCTCCTTTATCCTATCTAATACTAACTTAGTTTTATTATTGAAAGATCCTAGTATTAATACACTTTTAGTTCTCATTGAATTTATTAAATTAGATATTTTTTTATTATCCATAATCAAAGAAATAAACTGTGCCAATTCAATATCATCAACAGTTATTTCAGCACCCTTGGAAAATCTTCTAGTAATTATTAGATTATTTGTCTTTGTCGAGTCATTTCTTTTAATTTCCCATGCTGATATTCCATATATATAGCAGTTACTTATTTCGGCATTTGATAAATCTACATTTGATAGATTACACCCGTTAAAATCAGAATCTCTAATAATAGCTGAATTAAAATTTGAACCCCATAGATTAGCACTTAAAAAACTACTATTATTTACAATTGAATTTTTAAAGTTGCTTCCCATAATTAAAGATGCATGGAATTTTGTATCTTTAATTATTGACCCTTCAAAATCTGAATTCATTAATTTAGCAGAAAGAAAATCAGCGCCTGTTAAATCTGCGTAAGAAAAATCTGGACCCACCAACTCACCTTTTTCTAAGTATTTAAATTTTATCTTCTCAAAATCTTCAAAAGATAGATTTATCCATCTTAAGTCTCTATTATTTTTAACTTCATAAGAATAAGGAAAATCTCTTAGAAATTTTTCCCATTTTACACCTCTTGAATTTTCAATAATTTTCTTTTTTATCTTTTTCCCTTCTTCAGTTCTCCATCTTTCTCTTAATTGCTTATTAGTTGCCATCTTAATAAATTAATTCTAAAATATAATATTATTATTTAATTTTATCACTTTTAGAGATTAAATATTTAATTTATAATATTTTTTCTATCTATTTTTATTTTTATATATTGATACCTTCTTATATTTCCTATATTTCCTAGTCATATCTTCAATACAGCTACTTGCAATCTCTTGGGGCTCTTCATCTTTAAAATCTAAGTAATCTTTAATACTTTCGCTTGGATAGTCCATATCATCTAATTTTACGTTATATAGCTCACCGTAACCTTGCCTTAGCCTTTTTCTTTTTAGCCCCCAAAATAAATTCTTAAAAACATCATAGTTTTTTATATCAATATCCTTAAAATAGTATTTAAATACTTCATATAACCCACCAGGCATAACTAGCTCTCTAATATCGCAAATATAGTTATCCTGCCATTCGCTAGATACATCTTTATATCTACTTATAGATATTCTATCGTATGCCATTTTCCATAGCTTCTGGATGAATATATCAGCCTCTGAATAAAAAATATATTTTTTTGTCTTGTACTGGTAACCCCCGGGAATATCTTTAATAAAATAATTTTCAAAATCATTTTCTAAAAACATAAGAACATGAAAATGAGGA
>CAZAJW010000311.1:0-4196 GCA_964485485.1 uncultured Atribacterota bacterium
TTATCAAGTCATCTTCGAGAGCAGCTTTTTTTAATTCCAATGCCTCTTCTTCTGATTCAGGGAAAACTTCAACAAATTCTCTTACTTCAATACCGAAATCAGTAGCGATAATTTTGGGCATATTTAGAAAGGAGTTTACTGAAACTATATAATCAGATTTTTCTAGCTGCTCAGTAATTAGTTTAAAGTTTTTTAAATTATCAAATTCAAATAGATTATCATATTCAAGGGACACCAGGGTTAGATTCTCATCATATTTTCCAAATTTCTCTGAAACTTTCTGATAAAATTGAATCTCTGGATCGTTTTCGGATAGGTATTTAGTAATATCATCTTCCACTTTTAAACTGCCAATTTGGGTAATTCCTAAAATAGTTATAACTAAAACCAAGGCAATTATAATTTTGGAATGAGCAGTGATAAATTTAGCAAATTGTTTCACCATCTATACGCACTTCCCCCATATGCTTTATTATTTTGTGATAGAAAAAATATTCAAGTAAACATTCTTTCTTCTAAAAAACTATACTATATTTTCTGATTCTGAGATACCATAAATAACGATTTTGGCAAGCATTTCAATGACTTCTTCAGTTGAATAGGAAAATTTTGATATCACTTCTGGAATTGCAATGGATTGAACTGTATTAAGAATGACCAGGACGATAATGTCAAGGTCAATGTCCTTGCGCACAGTTCCCTCTTTTTTACCATGTTTAAGTAATTCTCTTAATTGATTGTTAATCATTTTTTCTCGAAGATAGCTAATGACCTGCCAGGCATCTGGATTGTTTTTACGAATATCTTCAAAAGCCTTTATCTTAAATTGTGAAATCTGAGATTGCACCAAAGATATGAATTGTTTTAGGACACCTAAGCCACTATCATTTTTTCCTTTTATGATTTTATCAATCTTCTCCTGAAATTCGTCGAAGAAATCATAAATAACAGATTCCAGTAAGTAATCTTTGCTTTTAAAGAATTGATAAAGAGTCTTTTTACTCATTTGAAGCTCTATGGCTAATTCATCCATTGTTACTTTGGAGTAACCAAAACTGAAGAAGGATTTCCTTGCAGCCAATAATATTCTTTTTCTCGCATTATTATATTGGTCTTTTAACATATATGTCCCACAATTATAAAATATAAAAACTATTATAGTATATTAAGTTTCTTTTTATTATAAATATGCCCCAGCAGTATGTCAAGGAATCTTTAAGTTAGATTTTAAGATGAAGCACCGTATCCCAGGCGTTTTCAAGAGAAAGGATTCTCCTTGAATATCCGGAAAGAATTCTATTGAGAACCGCTATGCGGGTGTGATATTTACTGAACTCTATCAGGATTAATTCTAGATTTGTATTTTTTAATAGAAAATCCAAAAAATAATTTATAATTACTATTTTGTTTTATTTTTAGGACATTTAAGTTATAATATTAGTTATAATATTAAAGAAATATAGAGTGCGACGAAAATATCATTAAGAAAAGGAGTAGATGATCTTTAAGAATTTAGCAATTTTTTTAAATAATTATAAAATATTATCTACAATATTTATGATATTTCTGTTATAATCCATTTGAAATAGTTAGTTTTATAGTTAAAATCTTAAGAGAAAGGTTGTCAAGGAGATTGAAGTGATCGTGAAGAAGAATGAAAAGAAAGGATACAATCCTTTTAGGGATGACATTTATTCCATCAAAGACTTGATTGAAGAAAAGAGAAAAGAAATAAGAGAACTTGAATCGCGATTGAGGAGTCTGGTAAAAACTGATTTTAATGAAAACGATGGGGAATCAGAAAGAGATAAACTAAAAAGACAAGTAAAACGTTTAGAGAAAGAATTGAAAAGCTTACAGAGAAAATTGTAATAGCAAACAGATAATTTGCTATAGATGTTCAAGAAGATAGGAGTTTAAAAGATTGAAAAAAAATTATTCAGACAATAAATATTTATTAACTATGATGATAGCCAAAAGGGCTAAACAGTTAAATCAGGGCTATAAGCCCCTTGTAGAAATGAATGCCAGAAACAATCGGCAGATAGCATTAAAGGAAATTCAAGAAGAGAAAGTGTATATTAAGGGCGAAAAGGAAAGTTCTCCTGAGGAAGATAATGACTGAGTATGCTGATAGGTTAAAAGAATTAACATAAATATAGTGGTGAGATTAGAATTAAACCCGTTTTATTTTCAAGGTAAAACGGGTTTAATATTTATTGAAAAATATGTTCCCCAATAAATTCTTTACTTTAAATCCAGCTGAAAAGATGTCATAATAAATAGAGAATAAATATATTGATATATTTTAACGGAGAGCCAACCATGAAGCGTTATTATCTATTAATTGGTTTTCTATTAACCCTAATTTTATCAATTGCCCTATTAAATTCACCAGTTAGAGCAAGCGATATTCAACTTGGTGGTCAACTTATTGCCTCACTGACCGGTTTTTATGACAGGGAATTAGGTTATGGTTATATACCTCAAGCAAGTCTGGATATGGAATTATTTGTTCCCCGTTGGGGCGATAATGAAATTAAATGTGCAGCTAATCTTTATACTAATATAGGGGAAACTCAAGTAGATTTTTTCTGGAAAAGATTATACTGGAAACATAGATTTGAAAACCTGCATCTCACCATTGGAAGACAGCCAATATCCTGGTCTTTCGGATCCATGTTAAATCCGGTAGACTATTCTCTAGGGGCTACAGCCCTAGATGAAGAATATAGTGCTAAATATCAAAATGCTGTGGAGGCTTATTTTCCTATAAATTGGCATACCAGTTTATCTTTGGTAGCGTCTCTCCCCGATAATAATAATAATCTGAAAGTTGGTTTAAGAGGGAGAACGTTGATTAATGATTTTGATGTAACTATTCATTTTATACAGGAAAATGTAATAACAGATGAACCAGCTAAGCAGCGTTTTGGTATTACTACCAAAGGGGATGTGGGTAAGTTTGGTATTTACGGTGCATTAGGATATCACAGGGAAGAAGCTGATTATTTTTCATATTTAGCCGGTCTGGATTATAGCTATTTCTTTCAGGCAGGCAACCAACTATATTTACAGATGGAATACCTGAATATTCCACCTCAACTTTTATCACAGATTACCGGCTCAATGATGTCAGGGGAAAATGAAAAGGGGGAAAATATTGATTTGCTGGTAGGCAATATATCCTATCAGATTGATGAGTTTTCCAGTATGGGGATCGCTTTTTTCGGTAATTTCAGTGATGGATCCAAATTATTCATGCCAAGATACAGTAACCAGATAAATAACAATACTACTATCGAGATTCAGGCAGGAATGATGATGAAGGTCATCGAGGAATCGAATTCATCTTTCTTAAAAAATATTTTTGGTGAAACGGATCAGCTTTTCGTAGAGCTTGGTATTCATTATGCTTTTTAAACGGTGTAATCATTTGCTTTGTATGCTGATCAAATGATGAAATATAAAGAAATATTTTTAAAAATGTATTACTATAAAAGGAGGAGAAATTGACTAAAGTTAAAATTGCTATTGCTAGTGGTAAAGGCGGCACAGGTAAAACATTAATATCAACCAACTTAGCTCGTATTATAAGCGATATTGGAGAAAAGGTGCATTACATTGATTGTGATGTTGAAGAGCCAAACGGTCACTTATTTTTAAATCCCAAGAATAACCAGGAAGAGGTTATTCGTTTGTTATCCCCAGCTGGTGTAGATGATGCAAAATGTATAAAATGTGGGAAATGCGCTGAAGTATGTCATTATAATGCGATTGCAGTGGTTAAAGATAAGGTATTGTTTTTTAAAGAACTATGTCATTTATGTGGTGCATGTCAGATAGTATGTCCTGTTGATGCGATTATTGAAAAAGAGAGAAGCATTGGAAAACTGCGCCATGGCGTAAGTGAAAAAATTGATTTTCATGACGGTTTGCTGGCTACTGCAGAGGGAGGAATGTCTCCTCGCTTAATAAGGAAATTGAAAACATATATCAGTGAAGGAATTAATATTTTGGATTCCTCTCCCGGGACAGCCTGCCCGGTAGTGGAGACCATCAAAGATGCAGATCTTTGTGTATTGGTAACTGACCCTACTCCTTTTGGAATACATGATCTTAAATTAGCAGTGGCTATGGCTCGTAGCTTAAAGAAAGAGCCGGTCATTATTGTGAATAGGGCAAGTTATAATAGG
>CAZAJW010000312.1:0-2978 GCA_964485485.1 uncultured Atribacterota bacterium
ATTCCCGGAAAATACAATCCTATTTCTGCTCTTTCGTTATTTTGTTTTCATGCTCTCAAATAAATCATTTCAGAGCATGCCCTCGTTTCGTGCCGCTTTATCGACTTTTATTGTGCGCATCTCCATCAACTTGCCTGCTAAGGATACAGGATAGAATATCCGTATAGGGCAGTTTCCGGACATGCTGGGAATAGTAGAGGGCATTAAAAGAAGAGAAGAGGCAATACACCCGCCGAATCATAAAAAGCCATGACCGGCGGGAGAATTGCCGGAAGAAAGAGCATTACTTTTTTCAAAACAGGAAACTGTCCCTGACTTGAAAAAAGAAATGCTTAATTAAGAAATAAATACATAAAGAGCATAACTTCAGAAAAATCCTCCGCAAAAAAAGCTCTTTCCGGAGTATTTTGCCTGAAGATATGCAATTAAATGATGTCCATAATTTATGGCAAGAGGAAAATTCATTCCCCCTTGCCATAAATTATGCCTGTTTAATAGTGTTATATTTTTAAAGAAAAGGCAGAAAATCTATCCTAGCTTCTGCAGTTACAGGTACATTATTATCATCTACACCATCAACTGAAATGATTGCATATTTAATGCCATTGATATTATTTGCACGAGATAAATCATTATCTAAAAAAGAAAATGCTGAAAGATAATTGGTACCAAAACTATCTGCTATGTCATTTGAATCAAAAACATCAGTAGATAGTAATTGATTGTTATTGTTGTATGTTTTAAATGTAAGTTCAGTTAAAGTAACACCAACACCATTTTGTTCGGTCACTGTAATTGTAAATGGCCAGCTATCTGTTCCAAATTCATATGGGGCAGGATTTGGATCAAAAGAAAGATCTAAATCGGCAGTTTTCTGAACACCACTACATCCGATAAATAATAAAGCAAACAACAAAATGAGAAGAGAGCGAATTAATTTTTTATTCATCATTCCTTAAAACCTCCAAAAAATTTCATTTATTATTGATATGTATTTTTTATCATAAAACAGAGAACCGTTGTCCCCTTGTTTTCCCTATCCACCAGGTTGATAAGCTGAATTGGAAGATAATATTTCAAACATGATTCCAGAAATATTCCCACTATAATTATCGTCCCTCAAAGGGAAAGTACGAGTACCGGTATTCCCGGCATTCTCTCTACCTTCTATTGATATTTGGAAAAATAGATTTATATTATAATCGTTAACACTGGCCATAAGACCCATTTCATAAGATTCATTAGGATCAAATGTATACCCATTATTTACTGTAGCTGCAATCAATAATGAACAGGATGCACCGTTAAAACCAGGAATAGTAAGTGCGGAACTATTATTTATCACAGCCTCGCTTGAATTTCCAATGGGATCAGTGTTTCTATTGCGGGTTATTTTATAGGATCTGGCAAACCATTCGTTTTCATTTTCAAGCGAACAGGTAAAATCATCATTTTCAGATCCAGTCAAAATCTTATAAAAAGCTGCAATACCGGGATACCCGCTGCCTGATATAATTTTTATTGCCTGGAATCCATCTTGAGCAATAACAGTTCCCATATCTCCGTCAGTGGCAAAAATAACAATAACAAGATCTCCTGTAGAGACGTTGTCGGATAATGGAACCGAGACAGAAGAAGTGTTATATCCGTTATTAAGGCTGCTGCTATCTCCTAGACTATTTAGCCCAGGCGGAGTACAACTTGTTTCAATGGTCACAACTGTTACTGTTACATCCTCAGCCGGCATGGTGAAGGTGTATTCTTCACCTGCTGTTACTGGTGTAGTTGGTATTGGACTGGCAGGATTACTGCCAACTACTTCAATAGAAGAAAATTCCTTGCCTTCTTCAATACTGCTGATGGTAACTGTTACTGTATCGCCTTCCAAAACGGCTGAATTGGGATTCGCAACAACAGTTGCTGTCCCGCCTATTACTGAAGCTACAGTTACAGTATAGGTTGGAGCAAAATTGGCGGTTACTGTGGCATTAGAATCAGGCATGGTGAAGGTAGTATCAGCACTGGTATTATCAACAAAAATTCCTGCTGAGGCGGTAGTCCAGTTGACAAACTCATATCCCCCAGCAGCTTCAGCAGAAATAGTTACCCCAGTTCCTGCAGTATAGGGACCGCTGTTCGTATCATCGCTTGCAGTCCCGGAACCTGTCGGGTCAACAACCATCGTAAGAATAAAGGTTTTTTGCATGGGTATCGGTGAAATATCAGTAACATCGGCACCCTCTACTTTAAAATAGCCTTGCTGAGCCGGTCTTTGTATAGATAAGGGAGCTTCAGGGGGATAGTCTTGATATCCATCTTTAGTGACCCTAAACCAGTATTCCCCATTGGGAAGCTTTACTGAGGCTTTACCTTCAACATCAGTTAGGGTATCAGTTTTCTTGGTGAGTCTTTCAGCATCTGTGAATATTTCTATTTTGAATCCGGATAAGTCAACTGAAATACCATTTCTGCTGCTTATCCCTGTTGGTATACCATCAATTACTTGGAAGCTTACCTCATATTTCTTGATAGTAGGAGGAGAAGGTACATAAGGCTTTGTAACGGTTATCACAATAGTATCACTAAAAGTACCGTCTTCTGTTAAAACGGTAATATTGGCTACTCCTTTTTTTAATGCTGTTACCAGACCATTTTCATCAACTGCAGCTACATCAGCATTATCCGATTCCCATGTTACTGCTTTATTGTCAGCATCTTCCGGGGTGACTACTACTGTTAATTGCAGGGTTTCATCAACTTTTATTGACTGGTCTTCCTCAGTAATGCTTACACCAGTAACACTTATCACTTCAGGTACCGGTGGCACACAGCCGGAAAATGAAAAAATCAGAAAAGCCGTTAAAAGTGTAACAATAGTAAAAAAGAAAATCTTATTTTGGTTTTTTCTCATGTTTTTTATACTCCTATATAAAGTTTTAAAGCTTTATTTTTTTGTATTTGGAATACTAACAAATAAA
>CAZAJW010000313.1:0-1748 GCA_964485485.1 uncultured Atribacterota bacterium
CCAGCATTCCTATAACGGCACCTAAAATCCCTATTCGGGATGCACCGTATTTCCTTGCTCCCAGTAGTGGGAGGATATAATCAAGCAATGTAACTAACAGAGTAATTATACCAAAGACAATTAATATACGAAGACTAAATTCCGCTTCTCCTTTAGTAATATAAAGCAAAATTAAGGCAATATAATTCAATATAATGCCTGGTAAAGCAGGAAGAATAACACCGATAATACCTATTATGTTTAAAATAACCCCAATAATTATTAGCAAAGGCAGGGTTCCTGTTCATCAGTATTATTTTTTCGATCTAAGAGTAAACTGTAATGACATACCACTTCAATGTCCATAATTCTTGAATCCTTTTATTCATCACTACTTAGTTTATAAAATAGCTTACTACCATAATAAAATTTATTAACCAAAATTACTTCATTAAAATTTTCTTAATTTACTAATAACGGCTTCTCCGACTTCGACAGTAGAAGAGCTCCCGCCAAAATCTTTGGATTTGACCTTTCCTTCACTAAGGACTTGTTCTGATGCATTCTCAATAGCTTTAGCTACTTCTATTTCTCCTAAACAGTCCATCATCATGGCTCCAGCTAATATTGTGGCAATCGGATTGGCAACCGATTTATTTTTGTATTTAGGAGCTGAACCATGTATAGGCTCAAACATTGACACACCATCGGGATTAATATTTCCTCCTGCTGCAACCCCTAAACCACCTTGAATCATTGCCCCTAAATCTGTAATTATGTCTCCAAACATATTCGGTGCAACGACAACCTTAAACCACTCCGGCTTTCTAACAAACCACATGGTAATAGCATCTACAAAAGTAAACTCAGTTTCTATATCCGGATATTGTTTGGCAACGTCCTCAAATATATCTCTCCAAAGTCCGTAAATATTACTCAAAACATTCGCTTTATCAACAGAACTTACTCTATTTAATCCTTTTTTCTTAGCTAAATCAAAAGCATATTTGATGACTCTTTCAGTACCGGGTTTACTGATTAACCCAACCTGATAAGCTATTTCTTCTTTTTTCTCTAATTTAAAATTAACATCAATATTGGCTTTGTACAACTTTCTTAGTACTTCTAAATGGTCTTGATTTTTCTCCCCATTGAATCTTCCTCCAACTCCTACATAAAAATCTTCAGTATTTTCTCTGACCACATAGAAATTAATGTCTTCAGGTTTTTTATCTTTCAATGGAGTAGAAACGCCCTTAAATAGCTTTATAGGCCTAAGGTTAATATATTGATCCAGATAAAACCTTAGTTTTAGCAGTATTTCTTTTTCTAAGATTCCCGGCTTTACGCGAGGATCTCCTACCGCCCCTAAATAAATGGCATCCATATCTTCCATTTCTTTCAGGGCGCTATCAGGTAACAACTCTCCTGTTTTTAAATAATGCTCAGCACCAAAGGGATATTCAGTCCACTTGATCTCGACTCCATTTTGTTTAGAGGCCGATTCTAAAACTTTTTTCCCTTCCTTAATGATTTCAGGTCCTATCCCGTCTCCGGGAATTAAAGCAATATTATACATTTTTATTATAATTTTCTCCTTTCCACTTCTTTTTTTGTATATTCAACAAGTCCTTTGGCTGCAATAATATTTTGAATAAACTCAGGCAATGGGCTTATCTGAAATTTTTTATTATTACTTAAATTTTTAATTATTCCCTTTTCTGCGTCTACTTCTAACATATCTCCCTGTTGGGATTCTTCAAAAGCTT
>CAZAJW010000314.1:0-2511 GCA_964485485.1 uncultured Atribacterota bacterium
TTCAACATTCCCTACCAAGCTGAAATCGGAGTTGCCGTCCAGATCAAGGAATTGTGTTTTAAGCAATTCATAAGATTCAGATTCAAAGGTAACTTCATAGTCGTAAGATCGTGAAGAGTTCTTTTTTATATTAGGTAAAGAATTTATATAATATTGAATATTATTATGAACAATGTAATCACCAATATTAATATCCAATATTTCCCGTGATGTAAAGGTTGATTTAATTATATCTTCACCTAATAATTGTCTAACCTGTCTAGTATTATCATCTATTTTAACAGCTATATTAACAGATGTCCCACGATATATATTAAGATTCAATTACTTAATCTCCTCTTCAGATAAAATTGGTTTTATACGGTCTATGTAACTTTTTTCAGATTCTTTTCTTCCCCTGTATTTATCTACCCAGAATTGCCTATCCTGTTCAGCCTTTATTTTCTCTGTATTTCCCCAACCTACACAGTCGGCAACATAGTTATTGTATACAAGAAAATCCTTATCACTCGGATTTAGTATTCCTTTTCGTAACATTTGCAACTCATCACCTATGTTATATCGTTTTCTGATTTTCCCTATTACTCTTTTATCAATAACCTTTTCATCTGGGATTTCCATAGATTCTAGCGTTTCTACAGATTTTCCAACTTCATTTGTTTGTTCTGTGATTTTGTACTTTAACATTGATATTTCTCCTCTCTATTATAATTTATATATTTTATGATACTCTATCTAAAACTTTTTTCCTTAGATTGTAGCTATTACAATGTGATGTATGACCAATCCAACTTGCAATAGAAGATTTAATCTGTTCTACATGTATTTTGTTTTCCTTATATAGTATCCGATATAATTTTAATTTCTTTTCCATCCTTCTTCTGCTGCTTTTTCTTAACAATCTATGTGTTGCCCAAATTCTATAACCTAAAAAATCAATTCCCTGGGAAATGGGAAATATAGATGTTTTTTTATTTAAATTTAAAAATAATCCATTCTTTAAAAATACTTTAATTTGTTCCAATGTATTCCATAAATAAGATTTGTTTGATGATAATATTGTAAAATCATCCATATATCTTAAGTATCTTTTAATTTTCATTTTATGCTTAATCATATAGTCTAATTCATTTAGATATATATTGGCAAAAAGTTGACTTGTCAAATTTCCTATAGGTATACCCCTTATTCCATCTACACTATTTATAATATTTGCAATTAATTTTATTGTATCAGGACATTGAATTTTTCTTTTAATGATGTTTAATAAAATATTATGGTTAATGCTTCCAAAATAGTTTTCAATATCACATTTTAAACAATAAACCCTAGAATATTGCTTTTTAGTTTGCCTTAAATATTGAGTCAATCTATCAGCTCCCGCATGAGTACCCTTCCCTATTCTGCAAGCATAACTATCATAAAGAAACGTCTTATCAAAAATGGGTTCAATAATATTACAAAGAGCATGATGTACTACTCTATCCTTAAATGGTAATGCCATAATCTTTCTTGTCTTTGGCTCATAAACATAAAATGTTTTGTATGTACCAGTATTGTATGTTTTGTTTATAAGTTCTTTCCGTAAATTAATCAGATTATCTTCTAGGTTATTCGAAAACATTAGAACCTCATTTCTGTATCTTTTACATCTTCTAGCTTTTAAATAAGCATCATGTATATTTTCAAAAGAACATATTTTTGAATATAATTTTTTATAAGTTTTCGGCAAAGTCTAATCCTCACAGCTTATCTGTTACTAATTAGACTCTACCTGTTTATGTTTTTTGCCGAAGATATTAATCTTGCGACAAGGATTAAAATTCCCAAGATATTGTGTTTTCTGTAGATAAGTCCTTAAACTTATACTATCTAACAATAATTCCTTGCGACACGAAAGCCAATATTGTTGTTCGTATTCGACGGCGTATTATTCACATTCAGATTGAAAACCCCAGCATTCGAGCCATTATTCCAATTGCCGCCACGCCTACCAGCTAAACGAATTTTAACCCTATGTTTTTTGGCTTTTTATCCAACCACCTAACAATAACCCTATTTCATTTATCATCTCGGATATATTCCCATATCTCTTAATTGATAAAAAGCGTAAATCTTTCGCAAGTCTAATTAGTAATCTCAATTTTTCTAATTCTATATCTAATTTAAAAAGATTAGGTATTTTGTTTCTACTTTTATTCGTCTGTATTATTAATTTCTGAATATCTATCATACAATTCTCTATTTGTTGTGCTAGTACAAATTTCTGCTTTTTAGGGAATCTCTCAATAAGTGGGAAAAGATAGATAATTAAATCATACATTTTTTGATAAATTATTAATTTCTTATTCAAAACAGATACCCCGATTCCAGATTTCAGATACTCTATTTTGCGACACGAAAGCCAATACCGTCGCTCGTAGTCGACGGCGCACTATTCACACTCAGATTGAAAACCCCAGCAAGTTTGCCATTATTCCACATGCCGCCACGCCTACCAGCTCTTTCCTC
>CAZAJW010000315.1:0-11076 GCA_964485485.1 uncultured Atribacterota bacterium
ATAAAATAAGCAATTAATATAATAATTTGTGTAGGAATTATCATTTATTATTCAACCTCTCTTTTTATATGCTTATTATTGTTAAAAAAATACCAAGAATAAAAATAAACAGGTACAAAGTCAGGAAAGGCTTATCTGCCTGGTCAAATAGCTGCATGTCTTCTTCTTTTAACTCTGCTGCTGTAAGTTCTTCAAATGCGCTTTTCCAATTATCATTTTTTTCCATTGTTTAATACTTCCTTTTTTTTATTTGCAAATAAATAAACTGCTCTGATTTCAATCAAAGTTTTGATAAAAACTGTCTAAGAAATATTATATATTTATTGATTAAAAATATTTAATCAAAATTCATCAATCTATCGCAAGTTGCTTCTTATTTTTATTGAAATATAAGAATCCCAATATTCCAATTCCTATCAAACAGCTTACTAGGGATATTGTCATACTTAATGGTTGCATGATCGCTATCGTCAATGCATATAGAAATATAATCAATTGTTTGGGTATTCTTTCTACCCAGTAACGATTGACTGCAACTGTAAAAACTAATACACCAGTCATGATCATTAAAATATTTATAATGAGAATATTTGCTCCTGTTCCCATTCCTAAAAACAAATTATCTCTAAGCAATAAAAATGGGAAAATCCACAATGGTAAAGCTTGTATGCTTGCTTCTTTTGCGGTCTGAATTGCATCGGCGTCTGCTATTCCTGCTGCCGTATATGCTGCCAATGCTACAGGGGGGGTTATTGGAGCCAATGCACATCCATATAAAACAAACATATGAATTGTAGAAAGTTCAAACCCTAAATTATTAAAAATTGGAGCCGCTATAACAACAATAGCAACATAGGCAGCAAATGGAGGAACTACCATGCCAAATATGATACATAATCCAAAAATAATAAGGGAAATCGGAAACCAATGGTTAATACCCCCAAAAATCAGATGTATGAGCTTGGTATGTGTTCCAGTGCTTAAAAGACCTGCCGTGAATATACCGAGCATTGTGTTTAAAATAGCTAATCCCGCAAATGCTTTTGAAAAATGTATGAGAAAAGATTGGATTTTTTCCCGGTCTAATCTTGTCTCTTTTCTGAGAAAAGATATTAAAAATAACGATATTGTAGCATACAATGCGGCTAATTCAGGTACCCTTAAAGTTATAAGAAAATAGATTAATATAAAAATGGAAATCACTAAATGCCATCTTCCTTTTACAATTTCTACAAGCTCTTCCTTCTTAGGAGTCCAACTTTTAACATCCTGACTGTATGCACTGAAATGAACAAACAGAAATGTTGTAAAATACCATAAAAAAGCTGGAATCATTGCCCAAACCATCACTTTAGTATAAGGAACTCCTAATATTTCACACATAATAAAAGCACTTAGTCCCATAATAGGTGGGGTAATATTTCCGCCGGAGGATGCCACAGTTTCTATTGCGCCTGCAGTAGTAGGTTTATAACCAATACTTTTCATCAAAGGTATGGTAAACGATCCCGTCGCAGCAACATTAGCAACCGGGCTTCCGCTAAGCATTCCAAATAATGCACTAGCTATTACAGCTACTTTTGCCGGGCCTCCTTTTGTTTTTCCTGCTCCCATCATAGAAACAGCACGTATTAATTCTCCTAAACCCGTTGCTACCAGAAGACTTGAAAACAAAAGAAAAATCGATAATACCCTAGATGTTATTGCCAAAAAAGTACCAAAAGATCCTTGGTCAGTATCGGTAAAGACCATTGTTGCTACATGTTTAATCGTTAAAGGAGGAATATTCAAAACACCTGGAATGTATCGGCCCAAAAAAAGATAAGCCATGATAATAATGCCCATTGCTCCAATAATTCTTCCACCCAGACTTGATTGTAGCAATATCAATACCCCGATAAAGTAAAAGATATAAACATAAGAATCAGTCATATCTGCCCGATACATATTTCCCATAATCTTGTCTACAGAAAACATAATATAAATACAGGCACCAACAGAAAGCATTGTTCCTAATACAACGAATACTTTACCAATTCCTTTATAAGTAGGCAGTTGAAAACAGCAAAGCATTAAGAGAGAAATTCCCATATAGATAGCTCTATCATAGAATGCATCTGGTGGATACGTCAGTTTTGTATATAAGATATACCCTACCAAGATTATAGCTAAAAAAACTACTATTTGATTATAATTTTTTTTGTTCTTTGTTTCAGACACAGTATTTTCCATTATCTATCATCTCCCTCATATCAATGAATAATTACAAATTGCTATTTACCTTAAATTTCGTATTTTAGTTTCCTGGGATAGAATTCTCTTTCAGATTATTCTATCCCAGGAAACTCTCTGTACTTTACTTTCTAGCTAACTGATTAAGGTTATTTTGCTTCAGGTGGAATCATATGTTCAGGTATTTCTAGACCCTGTTCTTTATAATATTTATATGCCCCAATATGCCAAGGCGCAGAACCTTTGATTGTAGGTACTTCATCAAGTGTTAAAGTATTAAAACCAGCCCATTGCATCGCAGCAAAATCTTGATGATCCCAGAAATTTTTTACCAAACAATACATAATTTCTTCCGGAACTACATCCCTACATAAAATCATACTTTCAACTTGAGGAACAGTAATCTCCCCATCTGGCATCCCTTTGTATTCCGGTCCCATTTTTGTAGTTGTAAAAAACGGGGATGCCTCAAGAATCTTTGCTACCTCTTCTTCGCTAAAACCTATGATTCTGATTCCACCAGGCATCGTCTCAGACATCTCAATAAAAGATGGATGAGGAAAAGCCCCTGAATTCAAATAAACATCACAGTTACCAGCTGCAATCGCTGCTACTGCATCTGAATGCCCTAAATTAACTGGTGTATAGTTTATTCCTAATGCTTCCAGTATTGTTCTTCCCTGTAACTCACTTCCAAAACCCTTTCGACCCAGATTAACCCTCTTACCTTCAAAATCATAAACACTTTGAATATCAGATTTTGCCGGAACTGCAAATTGTACTGTAGCATTTGGTCTGGACATCATCGAACGGAGTCCGGAATATGGCTTGCCTTCCCATCTGTCTTCACCATAATAGGCAAACCAGGCCTCATAACCATATGAAGTACAAATATCAGCATCTCCATCAGCCATAACATCTATCTGGGCCAATGTCGGGTTTACAACTACGGTTGGCTCTATTTCACAGTATTGTTTTCCTACGGCAGCTAAGCCGCTCGCTTGCAAATTAGTTACACCTCCGATTGTCGATCCACTAAATATCACCGCTGGTTTTTCTTGAGCAGAAATTACTGAAGCAGCTACTGCAACAAAAAAAATGCTAATAAGTAAAAACATTAATATTTTTTTATTTCTCATTACCTTAATACCTCCGAATATTATTTTAAACAATTAATTAACAACTGAACTGTACTAAATTCTTTTAACAAAATATGAATCATGCAATTACTCTATTAACTATTAGTTATAATTATCACCTCCTTTATTTTATGTATGCCATATCTATCGTCTCTTCTAGGTTTTATGCTAATAATATCTTTCGATTTATGGCATCCTGAGATTTTATTTAATGCATTAAGTTATCATTATAAACGAAAGACATGGAGCCTAAATTGATATATTTTATTATATTTTATATTTATGTAATGAATAAATTTTCTTGTAAATCAACTTTTTTGTTTTCTTATTAATTATCCTGATATTCTATTTATTCTTGTAATAACCAAAGGTCTCTGAAATATTATGCGCTGCTTCTTTTACCAGGGTAATGAATTCAGGTATTTTCTTTTTAGTAAAACGAGTAATAGGGCCAGAAATACTTATGGAAGCAATCACATTACCTTTATAATCAAAAATTGGCGCTGCTACAGAAGAAGAACCTGAAACTCTTTCTTCAAAGCTTTGGGCATATCCATTTTTTCTAATTTCTTCTAAATGTTCTCTGAGTATTACCGGATCAGTGATGGTCTTCGGCCCTAAACAAATAAGATTTTCTTTACGAATTATTCTTTTAATTTTAGAAGCTGGCAGGAAGGCTAATATTGCTTTTCCTGAACCGCCACAATACAATGGTAAACTTCTACCTAATTGTATAATTCGTCGAAGATCATGAGGGCTTTCTATTTTTTCCACACTAACTCTCTTGTCATCTAAAAGAATATTTAAATCAATACTTTCTTCAGTTTTCTTTGCAAGATTTTCCATAATAGGAAGTGCAATAACATTTATTTCAATTTGTTCTTTTGCAATATTCCCAAATTCAAATAATTTCATTCCTAATCGATATTTTTTTGATATTTGATTTTTTACAAGAATATTCTCATCTTCAAGGGTTACCAGAATACGGTGTATGGTGCTTTTGTGTAACTTGAGCATTTTACTCAACTCAGTTATACCTAATTCCTTCTTCTGTAAAGTAAAGGAGTTTAATATTTTAATAGAGCGCTTTATAGATTTTATATAATAATCAGAACGCTTCTTTTCTTTCATACTATTCAACCTATTTTTATGCTTGTCTTACTATACAAGACAATGTCTTATTAATTTTATATAAAAAATTTTTTATATAATTTTCTTAAAAATAATTTTTTTCAAATCAAAATTATTCAAGAATGTTCTACCTTTCTTTGTATCATAAAAAAAGTCCTGTATATTGTCGGAAATATTAATCAATACTTTGAATCCAATTTTTAGTATATTGGCGGCGAATTAAGCTATCTCTATAATGTCATCGTATCGCCGCCTACATATTTCACATCTAGGTCTATTATTCTATGCCCTTAAAATTATGCATAGACTATGTTTTGTTTTCTAAAAAATTTCAATCTCATTTATTAAATGATCTATAACAATTTAAGTTTTTTATATATCAACCTTGTATTGCTTTTTATAGATTATGTTGTGTCCTTTCAATAACAGCATCCTGGACAAATTTATCTAGTTCATTAAAATGAGCATTATAACCAGAGACCCTGACTACTAGATCTGGGTACTTTTCAGGATTTTTTTGGGCATCTTTCAATGTTTTTGAATCAATGATGTTGTATTGAACCATATCTAAGCCTAAATTCATCGTTGCAGTAACATAATCATAAAACTTCTCTAATCCCTTTTCTCCAGCTATACTAGAAGGTGATAATTTTTGATTAAAGATATTGGCTTTTTGTTTGGTTGCATCTATCTTTGAGGCAGAGACAATGGCAGCCATAGGACCATTCTTATCATAACCAGCATGAGGGTTAATTCCTCCATCGGCCAAAGGATCCCCAAATTTCCTGCCATTTGGCATTGCTCCAGTCTTATCCGCTAATAACCACATACGGGTTACAACTAATCCGGAAGGCATTGGGCTTGCATTATTGACATCTTTTACTTTACTCATTTCATCAGCAATCATTGTATATGTTCTCTTAGCAATTTCATCTGCATATTCATCATTATTTCCGAATTTTGGTGCATTAATAAATTCCTGACGCATTTCCTTATAACCCTTCCAGTCAGCTTTAAGGGCCTTGAGTACCTCTTCCATAGTATACTTCTTATCATCAAAAACTAGTTTCTTTAAGGAAATTAAAGAATCAACCGCATCAACTTTTCCTGGATCATTTGCCCAGGGCATTCCTTTTTCTGGAGTATCTGTTATATCCCTGCAAGCCTCCAGAGAACGCCTATACAAGCAAGATAAGAACGGTCTCTTGATCATCAAGTTACTATAATGCTCAGAGATTGTTTTTACTCTTAAAGCCACTTGCAAGGAATAGGCATACTGTTTTCTAAAAGCTTCAAACAATTCATCAAAACTGCTAAATTTAGCTGGATCTCCAGTCTTTAGACCAACCTGCTCGCCAATTCTTGGAGAAAATACAGGTTCTACACCATTGTGAAGGGTTAATTCTAACCATTTACAGGGAGTCGTACCAATAGCATCTCTTCGAGCTCGACCTTGATTAATGGTTGGAGCAGGTGATATACACCCTACGACAGACCAACTACGAGCTTCTTCCAAGCTAAACCCATAATGATTCATTAACCCCTCTATTACGATTGGATCATTTTTGATTGAGGGTTGACCTAATCCATTTCTCACTACTTCGAGACATCTTTTAAAGATTTTAGGACTAATTCTGGGATGCCATCTAAATTTAAAATCTGGGTGATTTAATTTTAACTCATCAATGGCATCTAAAATTAATAATGTAGCCTCACTACTAGCATCTGTACCATCTTCTGGTTTTACACCAGCTATTGTATACGTCGCAAGAAAATTTGCTCCTTGTAAGGAAGTCCGACGCCATATCGGAAGTGGTCGTCCTAATTCATCCACGTTAATAAGTAAATTCTCCATTATTTCTAAAGCTCTTTCTCGAGGAAGAATTTTGTCCTTTACAACATCCTTTTCATACCAATTTTGGAAAGTAACATCCAATCTCATTGAGGTACCATGACTCAGGCTTTCTATAATTTGAGTAGCCAAAGTAGTAAACCAATAACTTTGAACAGCTTCCCAAAAAGTTCGAGCAGAGTTGGCTGGAACCCACGAACAAATTTCAGCAATATTTTCTAATTCTTTCTTTCGCTGGGTATCTTTTTCTTTCTGGGCCATCTCTTTGGCTAATTCACTATACCTGTTTGCCCAGCGGATAACTGCTTCAGCAGAGATAATCATTGCTTTTAAATCAATGATTTTTTCTAATATCTTAATTGCTTCGGTTCCACCTTTATTTTCTGTTCTTTTTTGCTCTAATTTAGACAAATTTTCCTTTATTCCATCAAGTATTCCATTTAGACCTTTTTCCAAATACAAATCATGTTCAGCTTGAGCACGAGAGGTGTACTCACCTGGCAAAACTTCCATATAGGTATTGGAACTATTCGCTAGCTTTAATTCTTCTTCTGTTAGTAATCCCTTCACGGTTGTTGCTACATTCCGATGTCTCCAATATTCAATGTATTCTCTCCATTCCTCTACTTCTTCTTCTTTAACTGATTTGTTGTCAATAAAACCCTCAATTACTTCGGGAATCACTGATTCAACACAAACCGGTAAAGCATGCTTATCTTCAGCATAAAATCCCACGACAAGTTCATCAGGCCCAATAAATATTGGCATTTTATCTAGAGCATTCGCAAAAGCCTTTGCCCTTCTAATAGATAACGGTTCCCCTTCTGTCTTTTTCCAAGAATCTGTAAAATGACGAGTACGATTGATGGAAAGGTAAAGGGATGAAACATAATCCCCACTTTTAAAGAATTTTGGCACATGCTTGTCTTTTAGACGTTTAATTCTTTCGCTTAACATAATAATTTACCTCACTTTACTTTTTTTATAATTTGTTTGTGAAAACTGTGAACAGGGCTACCAAAGACCACCAATAGTGACTTCTAATCCCTTTGACTTCACCAAATCTTCTAATCTATTTAATTTCTCTTCAGATTGTCTTTTAAAATTTCCACACTCCCATTCACCTCTCCCAACTTCCCTATATTTCGCTCCAGGAAGTTCATTGAAAGGTAGTAAATCAATCTGTTTTATTCCAATCGAATGCACAAATTCAGCTGTTTTGGAAACATTTTCTTCGTCATCATTAAAACCAGGAATTAATGGAATTCTTATGACACATTGAAGATCTTCTTTTTCTTGACGTATTCTTTTCAAATTATCCAAAATAATTTCATTAGGGACCCCTGTTCCAGCTTTGTGCTTCTCAGAATTCATATGCTTAATATCATATAGCAATAAATCAATATTCTTTGTAATTTTTTTGAAAATATCATATTTTGCATAACCAGCAGTCTCAGCTGCGATATGTATATTATGTTTACGAAAAGCTTTGATTAATTCATATGAATATTCCCATTGAAACAATGGATCTCCTCCCGATAAAGTTACACCACCATTATTAGAAGCAGCAAAAAAAGCTGAATAAGTTTTAACCTTATTTAATACTTTCTCAACTGACATCCAATCTCCAATTCTAAGTAAAGCAGTAGTGGGACATACCTCTGTACACTTTAGACAATGATTGCATTTATTTCTATCAACTTTACCTTCTTCATTTGAAATTATTGCATTTACCGGACAGATTTCTTCACAACGATTACAATTAATGCATAATCTGGGTCTAAAAGCAACCTCGGGATATGCCTCTATTGACTCCGGATTTTGACACCATTTACAACGTAAGGCACATCCTTTTAAAAATACAATAACGCGAATACCACATCCGTCATGGACTGAAAAATCCTGAATATTTGTGACTAATCCTTCTAATTCATAATTGATTGTCATCTTATATTCTTGCTACCCCACTTTCTATGGCTGCCTGGGCAACTGCTTCAATCTCTTTTTTCATAACATCAGGATGAAATACATCTGGAATAAAGTTTGTTTCTGTTAATTTATCTTCTGGAATAACAGAAGCGATGGCATTCGCTGCTGCCAGCTTCATCTCTTCATTAATATCACTTGCTCTAACCTGCAAGGCTCCTCTAAATATTGCTGGGAAACCAAGACAATTATTCACCTGATTTGGAAAATCGGAACGTCCGGTAGCAATGATTCTTGCTCCTCCAGCTTTAGCCTCTTCAGGTAAAATCTCTGGAGTTGGATTAGCCATAGCAAATATAATTGGATCATTCGCCATAGAAGAAATCATCTCTGATGATACTAGGTTTGGACCTGATAGCCCTAAAAACACATCTGCACCAACTAAAGCATCAGCCAAATTGCCCTGTTTTCTACTTCTATTGGTAATTTTTGCCATTTCTTCTTTTGTGGAATTCATGTTAAATGTTCGACCTTCAAAAACAATTCCTTTAGAATCGCATAAAATAATATCTTGTGCACCGGCAGACATAATAAATTTGGAAACTGCAATAGCAGCAGCACCAGCACCGTTGACCACAAATTTAACATCTTCTATCTTTTTCTGGGCTAACTTCAACGCATTGATCAATCCTGACAATACAACTACTGCTGTACCATGCTGATCATCATGGAAAACTGGTATATCCAATAATTTTTTTAATCTTTTCTCTATCTCAAAACAACGAGGGGCACTGATATCTTCCAGATTAATACCACCAAAACCCGGGGCTATTAATTTAACTGTTTCAATAATCTTTTCTGGATCTTTCGTAGAAAGACATATTGGGAAAGCATCTACTCCAGCAAAATACTTGAATAATACAGCCTTTCCTTCCATAACCGGAATAGCAGCTTCCGGACCAATATCACCAAGTCCTAAAACTGCAGTTCCATCTGAAACCACAGCTACCATATTGCCTTTTGTTGTATATTCGTAGACCTTGGAAACATCTTCATTGATTTTTCTACAAGGCTCGGCTACCCCTGGGGTATAGACAACGGCAAGGTCATGCATATCCTTAATTTCGGTCTTGCTGACAACTTCAATTTTCCCTTTATTATCACTATGTAATTTCAAAGCCTCTTCGTTGATATTCATTCTGTTCTCCTTTTGTCTTTTGTTTTTTTAATAAACTTACAACTTTATACTTTTTGATATCGAATCGGTTCACTTTCATAAAGATTATTGCCCTCTGCATCAATACAAACAATAGCAGGAAATTCTTCTACATAGTACTGGTGAATGGCTTCGGTCCCTAGTTCCGGATAGGCTATGACTTTGGATTCTTTAATGCTTTTAGCTATCAAAGCTGCCGCACCACCAACTGCAGCAAAATATACTGCTTTATTTTTTATCATACTATCTATAACTTCTTTTGAACGTAAACCTTTCCCTATCATACCCTTTAGCCCTTTATCCAATAATAAAGGTGTATATGGATCCATACGATAGCTTGTAGTAGGTCCTGCCGGTCCACTGGCATAACCAGGTTTGGCTGGAGCAGGCCCAACATAATAAATAATCTGATTTTGTATTGAAAACGGTAATTCTTTTTCTGACTTAATCAACTCAACCAATCTCTTATGTGCAGCATCTCTACCGGTATAGATGTAACCAGTTATTCTTACTGAATCACCGGCTTTTAGTTTTTTTACTATTTCTTGATTTAATGGTGTTCTTATCCCTATTATCTCTTTCTTAGTCATTAACTATAAATCTCCTTTTTATCTATAACAAACAAACCTATATTTCACCATAGGCATGTCGTGCAGCGTGACAACAAACATTAACAGCTACTGGCATGCCTGCGATATGTGTAGGTAAATATTCAATATTAACTGCTAAAGAAGTGATTGTCCCCCCTAATCCTGCAGGGCCAATACCCAGTTTATTTATTTTTATTAGACTTTCTTTTTCCATATCAGCATAAAGGGGGTTTTGATTGTGACTTCCAACGGGACGAGCAATAGCCTTTTTGGCAATAACCATCGCCTTATCAGCAGTACCACCTATACCTACTCCAATTACTGTAGGAGGGCATGGATTAGGACCCGCCTTTTTTACTGTATCAACAATAAAATTAATAATACCCTCTTTACCATGTGCAGCAGTCAACATTGCCAGAGTACTCATATTTTCACTACCAAACCCTTTGGGCATTACTGTTATTTTAATTTTATCCCCAGATATAATATCTATATATGTAAATGCAGGAGTATTTGTCTTTGTATTTTTCCTGTTAAATACGGGATCATCAACAACGGATTTTCTGAGAAAACCTTCTTGATATGCTTCTTGCACGCCAGCATTAATAGCTTCCATAAAGTCACCTTCAATAATACTGACTTCCTGCCCTACCTCTACAAATAGTACAGCTAATCCGGTATCCTGACAGATTGCTAATTCTTCTGAAGAAGCTATCTGGTTGTTCTTTATAATCATATTTAATACATCTTTACCTACTTGGGATTGTTCTTTTTCTACTGCATCTTTTAATGCATTCATTACATCATCTGATATATTGTAGTTCGCATCTAAGAATAACTGTTTTACTTTATTGGTAATTTCAGTGCTTTTGATTTCACGCATTAAACTTTTTCATCTCCCTTTGTCTTGGCATGTGCCACAATATTCTGAAAGACATTTTCAGTATGAATCTTACTTAGTTTGTCTGCTTTTTCTGGGTCTCTATTTTT
>CAZAJW010000316.1:0-4708 GCA_964485485.1 uncultured Atribacterota bacterium
AATGACAAAACTTTTATCATAATTTTTGTTTCCTTAGACCTTCAATTGGATAGTAAACATCACACCCGCATAGAAGTTGGTTTTAAGAACTCCTAAAAAAGGTTTAACTTTTTGTTACTTTTTAGCTCTTTTTCTTTTGAATTTTTATTTATACTTTAGCTATAATATTTCTTAAATAATATAACTTTCAACTTTGGACTTCAGGTGAAAAATTGTCATCTAGCTTATTTTAATCTTTTTATGGTTAAATAAATAAACTGTTAATTTGAATAAGCTGCAGCACCAATTATATTCAATATTGGTAGATTATATATATTTACCTATCTTGGATACGTCGAAAATTATCGATAATTGTTATTTTTTAAAATATTTTAATATATGCTTTTGTGAAACTATTAATTCATCTAATGATATAAAAAGATTTATTGCTCTTTCCAAACAGGTTTTCTTTTTTCCAAAAATGCCTTTACCCCTTCTTCTGCATCTTTAGTTGTGCATAGGCTGGAAAAAAGCTCACCCATATAATCAATAGCCTGATGATAAGGAAGATCCTGCATCTGATAAATTCCCAACTTACCTATCTGTAAAGCAAGGGGGCTCTTTTCAGCAATCTTTCGGGCAAATTTCATTGTATGTTCTTCTAATTCTTCTAAAGGTACAACTTCATTAACAATCCCTAGATCATGAGCTTCTTCTGCATTCACTATTTTACCAGTAAGAACAAATTCCAGAGTCTTCTTTCTGCCAACAATTCTCATCAGAGGCACTGCGGGACCCAAACAGATTAACCCAACATTAATAGCAGTAGTGCCAAATTTCGCATTCTCAGCAGCAATTGTAAAATCACTGGCAAATGCTAGCCCTGCACCATTAGCGACAGCATACCCTTGAACTGAAGCTATAACAATCTTTTTCATCTGTGCTATGGTATGATTATGTTCATCCATTAAGTGTAAAAAATCTCTATATTCTTGAGGACTTTTATTCTTAAACTCATTTAATGCTATCCCGGTAGAAAAATTTTTGCCTTCTGATTTAATTACCACTAGCTTAATTTTCTTGTCCTTCTCAAAGTCCCATAATGCATCATTTAAAGCTCTCGCAAAAGGTATGTCAAAAGTATTGTGTTTTTCAGGTTTATTCAAAGTTATAACCCCAATATTATCAATAATATCAGTCAATATATTGTTCTCGTCTGGCATATTTTAACCCCCTAAAATAATAAATAATAATCATTAGTTTTTCGAAAAATATCTATTATAAATTTGGAATAAATATTTTCAAAGAAAAGTTTTTAATTCACTACTGTAAAATATATTTTAATTAAATTCTACAAAAATTCAACTTATCTCTATATTTACAGTGAACTGCGTTGTATGTTCCGTAGCCCAATTGTCAACAATAATAGAACACCCCAAATTGCAATTGTTAAATGTGAACTTACACCCAAAAAATTAAATGCACTTGATATCATTTGTAAGATGAAAAGAGCTAGGACAATTCCGCTAATCCGTCCAAACCCACCAGCAGGGTCAACACCTCCCATTACCGAAATCAAGATTGTAATCAAAAGATAAGAAGATCCATAACCCGTTTTTGCTGAATTAAAACGAGAAGTCATAATTGTAGAGGCTATCCCACAAAACAAACCGGACAGAGCATAAGTAGTAATAAGTATTTTTTTGATATTAACCCCGGAAAAACGAGTAGCGGTCTCATTTGAACCAATCAAATAGTTTGCTATACCAAAAGGAGTTTTTCGCAATATTACTGAAACAAATAGAGCAAGAATTAGAAATATAATAAAGGGAATAGGTATGCCCATAAAAACACCATTACCTAAAAATTGATATTCTTCAGGAAAGCCAGAAATAACATAGCCTTTGGTTAAAACTATGCTAATACCTTCAAACAATGTCATGGTACCTAATGTAGCTAGGATGGGTGATACACCTATATGGGCAATCAACATTCCGTTTATTAAACCAATTAATAATGAAATTAACCATCCTGCTAAAATTGCTAATATAATAATAGGGATTGTACTTCCGCTTGTTGTATCAGTAATCAATCGAGTCATCACAAAGGCAGAAACAATGCCTGCCATATTTGCGGTAGCAATTGTGGATAAATTAATGCCCCCACTTATCATGGTAATCATTATTGCTAAGGAAAGAATTCCCAACTCCGGCAATTGGAATGCCATTGACTGAAAATTTCCTATCGTTAAAACTTTACCTGGGAAAAATATAAACAACCAAAGAACAATTAATAAAAATGAAAATAACAAGATTGATAAGGTCGGATCCTTCTGATAGATTGAACGAATATTTGATAAATATATCCGATAATTATTCTTCAACACAAACTTAGTACCCCCTCAAAGTTTTTTTGCGATTGTAGGCATTAATACTAACACTAAAAATAATAATTAATCCAATAATTACCTTATGCCAATAGGATGAAACACCCATTATTACTAAACCATTCCAGACTATAGCCAGAAGAGCAACCCCCAAAGCTGTACCAAATACACTACCAGCACCACCTGCTAAACTAGCACCACCCAGGACTGTTGCTGCAATAACTTCCAATTCCCTTCCTACAATAGCGTTAGGTTGAACTGAGTGCAAAATTAGAACTTGTCCCACCGAACCAATCCCTGATAAAAAACCAATATAACAATAAACAAATATTGTTAGACCAAGCATATTAAATCCTGCCCTTCTAGCAGCTTCAAAATTTCCCCCCATCGCAAATATTTTTCTTCCAAGGACAGTATACTTTAAAATAATATAAGTCAAAATAAAGACCAAAATCAATATAACAACTGGTAATGAAATTCCAGAATAGAGATGGGCTCCATCTGCCGATGTAAAACTAAATAGATTGTGCGATTGGTTAAACCATTCAGGAAAATTATAAATCCACTTTCCCTTGGTTACGAAGATAGTAGCTCCATAAAATAAATTTAATGTTGCAATAGTGATAATCAAGGCAGGCGCCTTGAGATAATAAATCAGGAAAGCATTAAAAGCACCTAACAATATGCCAATAATGCCTGCAACTATAAATGCACTAAAAAGATTACCGTTATAATCAATGATTGTAATTGCCATAATGTATTGAGCAACAGTAGCAATAGCAGTAACGGATAGATCGATACCTCCGGATATCAATACAACTAACATACCTGCAGCCATAATCCCAATAAAAGAAGAGCTAATAAGGATATCCATAAAATTTTCAAAATTTAAAAAGTTATCACTGAAAACTGCAAAAAAAACTACTAGTGTAACAATAATAATAAAAAGATAAAACTCATATTTTTTAAATATATTTTTCATTATTTTCTATCTCCGATGATTTTGTCACCCAATTCTTTCTCAGTGATTTCTTCAGGTAAACTTTTTTCTACAATCTTACCCTTTTGCATAAGTAAAATGTAATGACAATTGTATAATATCTCGGAAACTTCGTCAGAAATAAGTATAATACCAATATTTCTTTTTGATAATTCCCTCATAATTTGATAAAGACTATTTTTTGCAGCAATATCAACTCCAACCGTTGGGGAATCAAGGATAAGTATTTTCGGATTAATTGCCAACCATTTTGCTAAGACAATTTTTTGTTGATTACCACCCGAAAGTGTATTTACGGGATTTTCAATATCACCGACACGGATTGAAAGTGAATTAATCCAATGATTAACAATACTTAACTGCTTCTTTCTGTTAATCATGCCCCAATTATCCAGAAGTTCTTTAAAAATGGTAACTGTAGTATTTTCTCTAATAGCCTGTTCCATAATCAAGCCTCGATCAATTCGATCTTCAGGTACATAGCCAATACTGGCTTTAATAGCACTTTCGTTTGATTTAAAATAGACCTTTCTTCCTTCTAATAAAATCTCTCCTTTATCCGGAGTATTCATACCAAAAAGAGATAAGGCTAATTCTGTACGACCTGAGCCAATCATTCCTGCTATACCTAATATTTCTCCCTGATACAGTTTGAAATTAATATCCTCATATTGATCTTTTTTGAACAATCCACGAACTTCTAAAAGAATTTTCCCTTTTTTTCTATTTCCAGATATTTTCTCCTGGATAAATTCTTTTCCTGTCATTAAGTACGATAGTTTATTATCATTTATCTCCTCACGTTCATAAACGCCCACCTTATTACCATCACGAAGTACTGTAATTCTATCGGAAATTTTTAAAATCTCATCCAGCTTATGACTAACAAACAATACAGTTATTCCAGCATCTTTTAACTGTTGAATAACTAAAAAAAGAGCCTCTATTTCATGGCGTGCCAGAGAAGAAGTTGGTTCATCCATAATAATTAATTGAGCATTAGTTGCAATTGCCCGACAAATAGCCACTAATTGCCTATCAGCAATGGATAATGAACCCACATTCTCATCGAAATCTAAATTTACTTTTATTTTTCTAATTGTATCCCTAGCAATTTGATGAACATCTTTCCAATTTACCCATTTAATGCCACTTTTTGCATAATAATTTATAAAAATATTTTCCCCAACGCTTAAATTTGGGAAAACAGATAAATCCTGATATATAACCTGTATACCTTTTTGAATTGATTGAATTGGAGTAAGGTGATTTTCTTTTTGATTATTGATGAATATTTTCGCACCTTCTTCTGGTTGAATGGCTCCAGAAATAATTTTAATTAA
>CAZAJW010000317.1:0-3186 GCA_964485485.1 uncultured Atribacterota bacterium
ATTGCCGGTAGATTAAAGGGTTTAAGAAGACATGGAAAGGCAGCTTTCGCTGACTTGGAAGACCAGACTGGTAAATTACAGATTTATGTAAAATCTAATTTTGTTGGAGCTGATTCTTTTGAAATATTTAAAAAAGTATCTGTTGGTGATATTATTGGAATTACCGGTTCAATATTTAAGACCAGGACAGATGAATTGACGGTACTGGCAAATAGCTTTACTTTATTGTGTAAATCGATGCGTTCTTTACCTGAAAAATGGCATGGTTTAACTGATACAGAAATTAGATATCGCAAGCGTTATCTGGACTTAATTAGCAACCCTGATGTTCGTGGTGTCTTTATCGAAAGAAGTAAGATTATAAGATATATTAGAGATTTCTTGGACGATCAGGGTTATCTGGAAGTAGAGACTCCTATGCTTCAACCAATTCCTGGAGGAGCTACTGCTACTCCCTTTGTAACACATCATCACAGCCTTCACCGGGACTTGTATTTGAAAATTGCCCCTGAGCTTTATTTAAAAAGACTATTAGTGGGTGGGATAGAAAAGGTTTATGAATTGAACCGTAATTTTCGAAATGAGGGAATTTCCACCAAACATAACCCGGAGTTTACAATGTTAGAATTATATGAAGCATACGCAGATTATCATAAAATGATGGAAATTGCTGAAGAAATGATTAGTTATGTTTTAAAAAGACTTAGGAACCAACTAACTGTCCAGTATCAGCATGAAAAAATCGATTTCACTCCACCATGGACAAGATTAACGATGTGTGAGGCAATTCAATCGGTAACCGGTCTTATACCCGAAGAGATAACTGATGATAATTTGGGCAGTTTAATAAAAAAATACCAATTAGAAATACCTGAAAATATAACAAAGGGCGAGTTTATAAACGAATTGTTTGAGAAACAGGTAGAACATACATTGATTCAACCTACTTTTATTGTTGATTATCCAGTTGAAGTATCTCCTCTTTCCAAACAAAAGCACGGTTTCCCCCATCTTGTGGAGCGATTTGAACTATTTGTCAATGGCATGGAAATAGCCAATGCTTTCACCGAACTAAATGATCCCTTGGAACAAAAAAAACGTTTTCTGCAGCAGGCAGAGAATAAGAGCGAAGGAGAAATTAATCAACACTTTATTGATTATGATTATATTGAAGCATTGGAATATGGTATGCCTCCTGCAGGTGGAATGGGTGTTGGCATTGACCGTCTGGTTATGTTATTAACCAATCATGACTCAATTAGAGAAGTAATTCTTTTTCCTCAATTAAAGAAAAAATAATCAAAAAAATTGGAATATAGTATTTTGCGAGTAGATAAATTTTTTAAATTAAGCCGTATTATAAAAAGAAGAACAGAAGCAAAGAAAGCTTGCGATAGCAATAGTGTAAAGGTTAATGATAAAACAGCAAAAGCTGGTGATGATATAAAACCTCATGATAAAATTAAAATATTTTTCAGGCATAAAGTTTTAGAAATAGAGGTTTTGGAAATACCTATAGGGAATGTATCAATTTCAGATTCCTCACGACTATATCGAATTATTAAGGAAGAAAAAAAATCTATTGATTGATTAATTAATATACTAAATAGAGTTTTTGGATGGGTAACCTCTGATGGAAGAAAAAATAATAATTGAAAAAATAGAGCGACTCTTAGAAGAAAAAAAATCAGAAGAGCTGAAAGAATTAGTTGGCGATCTCCACCCAAATGATTTTAGTGAGATAGCTGAAGAACTTTCTCCGGAACAAATTATAGAGATATTCCATTTAATCAAAGATCGGGGAAAAATAGCTGAATATATTTCAGAATTAAACACTGAATTGCAATCTGACTTACTCAATTCCATGAGTAAAAAACAAGTTTCTGAGATATTAAAAGAGATGGATACCGATGAAGCTGTAGATATTTTAGGAGAAATTGCTCCGGAGGAATCGCGCCAGCTGCTGGATTTGATGCCCAAGGAAGAGGCCGAAGAAATTGAAGAGTTAATGAAATATGAGGAAAATACTGCCGGAAGTGTTATGAATAACGAATTTGTAACCCTCCCGGAGTATTTGACCACCGAGCAAGCCATTCAGCGTATTCGCGAGATGAGCCCTGAAGCAGAAATGATTTATTATGTATATGTTTTAGATAAGAGAATGAGATTAATTGGTGTGTTGTCCCTCAGGGATCTGATTGTAGCTGATGCCAAAAAGAAAATTTCTCAGATAATGGAAGAAGATATCATTAGTGTTCTGGATACAGAAGACCGGGAGGTAGCAGCAAGGTTAATTTCTGACTATGATTTTTTGGCTATCCCAGTTATTAACAAAAAAGGACTGATGGTTGGAATAATTACCGTTGATGATATTATTGACGTATTACAAGAAGAAGTTACCGAAGATATTCATAAGATGGTCGGTTCTGCTGAATTTTATGAAGACAAACTGATTAAGGCGACTCCCTTGAGTAGAGCGAAGGCCCGTTTACCATGGCTTTTAGTTTGCATGGTTGGTGAATTAATTTCTGGTTCAGTTATTGAATTTCATTCAGGCATTTTAGAATTAGTTGTAGCACTGGCTTTCTTTATACCAATTATTATGGCAATGGGTGGTAATGTGGGAGCACAATCTTCGACTATTACAGTGAGAGGCCTGGCAACCGGACAGCTTCGCCTGGATGAATTATGGAAGAATATATGGACAGAAACAAAAGTAGGCTTTTTTATCGGAATAACAATTGGTCTCATTATTTCAATACTGACATATTTTTGGCAGAATGATTATATTCTGGGCATGACCATAGGACTGTCCTTATGTATAACAGTTATTTCGGCAGCAACAGTTGGGACATTGTTGCCATTGGTTTTTACAAAATTGAATATTGACCCTGCTGTAGCAACCGGCCCATTTATTACAACAGCAGTTGATGTAGGTAGCTTAATCATATATTTTAGCCTGGGGACTTTTTTATTTTCCTATCTGGGAAATCTATAAATTTATATAATATGAAACTTGAGATACTTTGAATATTTTGAATATAATATAATGAGAAATCAAAAAGAATAATTTTAATAATTAAGGATAAGGAGAAGAACAATGAGTAGTATAATTGATGTTTATGCAAGAGAAATACTTGATTCCAGAGGTAATCCCACTATAGAGGTTGAAGTTCATTTAGAAAG
>CAZAJW010000318.1:0-2566 GCA_964485485.1 uncultured Atribacterota bacterium
TGTACTGGTTTACCTCAACCCTTTTTGGTATTGGACAACAGTTGCTGATTAACAAAAAAGAGACAGTACCAGAAAGAATAAAAGAAACCATTGAAGAAAAGACAGAAAAGGAAGAAAAAGTAGAAGAAAAACAGCAAAAAGATATTAAAACTGCAATTATAGAAGAGGAGATTCCCTGGATCCCGGGTTATGAAAATCCTGCCTCTCAACAAAACAAAAAAAATAACAAAAAAGGAAAGCCCAAGAAGAAAAAAGTTTAAGAGTAATGAAATCTTTATATAAAGAGAGTGTGTTCGATTGTCAGATTATAAAAACAACGAAATTAATCTTTTAGATGAAGAAAAAAAGGCCTTTGAAGTGCTTACCAGAATTATTAATACCATTGCAGAAGGGGCTGAAGTAAATAAGGTTTTTTCTGACCAGGATTATACAGTATTTGAGATTAGTAAGGCAGATCCCGCTATTGTTATTGGAAAGCATGGACATACTTTGGATGCTATCCAATATCTCGTTAATATGGTTGCAAACAAAGAAAATGTTCCAGACACACAAAGACTTTATGTTATAGATATAGATGGATATCGAAAGAGAAGAGAAGAGTCTTTAAAGAGATACGCAAAAGAAAAAGCGGAAATTGTCAAACGAAGAGGTAAGGCAATCGCTTTATATTTTATGAATAGTATCGAAAGAAGGCTCGTACACCTTTCACTAAAAGATGATCCTGAGGTAACTACCTATAGTGAAGGGAAAGATCCATTTCGAAGAGTTATTATATCGCCAGAAACAATCTCCAAGACAGATTATGGGCAGAGAGATGAATGATTGGGAAGTCAGCTAATTCGAAAAATATACTTTTATTTTCAATAAAAAATATTTTTAGATGAATATTGATAATTGGAGATTGAAATGAATAGGAATAAATTTAATAATATAAACATCGAAGAAGAAGATACTATTACTGCTATCTCAACCCCATTAGGTATAGGCGGTATTGGAATTGTCCGAATAAGTGGTCCTTTGTCTATTCCTATCGCCAGCAAGATATTCAGGCATAAAGGAAAGACCAAGAAAAGTCCAAGCGAATTTCGTTCCCACAATCTTTACTATGGAACTATTATACAGCCTGATACAGAAATGTTAATTGATGAAGTAATGTTGGCTATTATGCGAAAACCCAAGACTTATACTAAAGAAGATATAGTTGAAATTAATTGTCACGGTGGTTTGTTGGTTGTAAGAAAGGTTTTAGAAATAGTTGTGAAGCTTGGGGCAAAGATTGCAGAACCAGGGGAGTTTACAAAAATAGCGTTTCTAAACGGAAGAATAGACTTAAGCCAGGCAGAAGCGGTAATTGATATTATTGAGGCAAACAACGAAAGAAGCCTGGAATCTTCCCTATACCAGTTATCGGGTGGTTTAAGAGAAAAGATAAATCATTTAAAGTCACGTATTGTTGGATTAAATACAAAGATTGAGGCACCTATGGACTTTCCGGATCAGGGGATTGCTGAATTAGATAAGAACGAAATTAAAAAAACACTAAAAGATTGTCTCTCAGAAGTTAAAAAGCTATTAGATACTGTAAGGTTTGGACAAATAATTAAAGAAGGAATTTGTTGTGTAATTCTTGGTAAGACTAATGTAGGTAAATCAAGCCTCTTTAATGTGTTGTTGAAAAAAAATAGGTCGATTGTAACTTCTTTACCGGGAACAACCCGTGATACCATTGAAGAATCAATTAACCTCAAGGGCTTTAATTTTAACTTGATTGATACCGCAGGAATGAAAAATCCGGAGAATATTGTTGAACAAATAAGCCTGAAAAAAGTAACTGACTTTATGGAATACGGACAAATGTTTATAGTAATGTTCGATACTAGCCGGCCACTGGATAAACAAGATGTTGAGCTAATTGATAAAATAAAATCATTCGGTAATCGTAATATAAAGATGATTATTATTGAAAATAAAATTGATATGCCACAACAAATGGATTTATCGGAGTTGCATAAGAGATTAGGAATAAAAGAAACAATAAAAATGTCCATTAAAAAGAAGATAGGGATTGAACTTTTAGAGAATAAATTGATTGACAATGCTATGTTAGATGTTAATATACCGGAGGGCGGGCTTATTGTCAACAACAAAAGGCACCAGGAGTTTTTACTTAGGGTTCAAGAAAGACTATCCTATATTATTTCCAACATTGATTCAGGGATTAAGGATGATTTTGTATCCATGGATTTGAAATATGCAGCAAACCAATTAGCTAGAATAACCGGAGAATCTTGTGATAGAGAATTAATTAACAATATATTTTCGAAGTTTTGTATTGGAAAATAATAAATATTTAGAAAGTGCCTATGGTCTGCTTAGTAATAAAAACATCATTACCAAAAAATCTATTAAAACCCCATTAAATGAAGGATTTAGCAAGATGTTCCACGTGGAACATCTTGCTAATAGGTCGCCCGACATGAGCAATCACTCGGCAGTGAAAGTCTGCTATGGGCTTGGTAGCGGGAACCATTAGCCAAAGGCAAGGGTGTCCACCGTGAGGTGGAAT
>CAZAJW010000319.1:0-1890 GCA_964485485.1 uncultured Atribacterota bacterium
ATGAAGATGATAATGAGGTAATGGCTGCAGATCTATTAATTAGGAATAAAATACATCATTTGCCGGTAGTCCGTGATGGTTATTTAGTGGGAATTGTTACCATGAGAGATTTGCTGAAAGCGATGATTATAGAAGAAGAGAAACATGAGCAGGAAAAAACACCACAATAAAGAGGGATTTTTTATTTCATTAGAAGGATTCGAAGGTTCAGGCAAAACAACTCTTTCCAAAAAGATTTATCAATTGATGTTAAAGAATGGATTTAATGTTGTACTGACAAAGGAGCCAGGAGGAACATTTGCTGCTGATAAGATACGTGAAATATTACTGGAAAAAGAGAGTGCCGGATTGGGATATAAGGCTGAATTATTATTATTTGCAGCTTCCAGATCTGAGAATGTCAGAATTAATATACTACCTGCCTTAGAAAGAGGCGCTATTGTTATAAGTGACCGCTTTTTTGATTCCACAACTGCTTACCAGGGCTATGGTCGCGGAATTGATATGAAAATAATAGAATATCTGAATAGTTTTGCCGTAGAAAATATTATTCCTGATATTACCTTTTATTTAGATGTTGATACCGAAATAGGATTACAGCGTTCAACTGAATATAGCAAGGGAAAAGAAATGAGATTTGAAGATGAGTTTATCAAGCAAAAGCAAATAAATGGGAAATTGTTTTTGGAGAGGGTAAGGGATGGGTATCATCTTATTGCAGCCCAGAATTCTGATAGAATTAAGGTTGTTGATGCTAATCGTCAGATTAACTCGGTGTTAAGCGATATTATTCAAATATTAAATCAAAAACTTTCTAAAAAATATCAAAAGCAGATATCTTTAGATATTTAGATTATATTTGGGAAAGATAAGTAAGAACATATTAGACAAATTATGATTGATTTTCAAAAAATAATTGGGCATGAAAAGCCAATTACAATATTAAAAAATAGAATAAAATATAATAAAATAGGGCAGGCTTATCTTTTTATTGGGGAAGAGGGAATTGGAAAAAAATTAGTTGCTATTGCCTTTAGCAAGGCAATCAATTGTAAGAATCTGTCGAAAGAACAAGAACCATGCAATAAGTGCTCCGCATGTATTACTATTGAAAAGGGCACTAACCCTGATTTTGAAATTATTTCTCCAGTTGATTCAGTTATAAAAATAGATAAAATTAGAGAATTAAAGAACAATATTTTCTTCAAGCCTTTAGAGAATAATAAAAAGGTCTATATAATTAATGAAGCTGAGAAAATGACTGTTGAGGCTGCAAACTCACTATTAAAAGTATTAGAAGAACCCCCTGTATATGCTATATTGATTTTAATTACTGCCTTTCCCGATACTATATTGCCTACTATTCTATCTCGTTGTTGTATAATTTCATTCAAGCCCTTATCACTCAAACAACAAAGGGATATCTTGCTGCGTGAAGAAAATATTGATTTAAATGAAAACCAATTAGAAGAAATAATAAGATTATCCAATGGGAGTCCAGGTAAAGCTTTGCAGATTGCACTTAACAAACAAAAGATGGAATTACAAAACCTTTATATTAGTCAGATGGCAGAAATGAAACCAGAGGACATAGTTGATTGCATTTTTAATGCTGAAAAGTTTTTCCCGGGGATTAAGGATAATTTTCTATTTTTTGTTGAAATAATGATATTATGGTTCAGAGATATACTTTTTTTAAAGATGAATATGGACAAAGAGCAGCTGGTGTTCCAGGGGCAATTAAGTTCAATGAAAAGATATGCTCAACATTATTCTGAAAATAAATTAACAAGTATTTTAGAATATCTAGCAAACATTCCGGAAGAGATAAAAAGACATATTAACCAGAATACTCTTTTGGAAAATTTTTTTATCCGGATAGGTGATTAA
>CAZAJW010000320.1:0-25001 GCA_964485485.1 uncultured Atribacterota bacterium
CTATAGCAAAAGAGATACATCAGGAAACAATAGTATTTGACGGTCATTGTGATACCGTTTTAGAAATTATGAATCACGGAAGAAGTTTAGAAAAAAAAGCTATTACTGGACACCTGGATATCCCCAGAATGAAAGAAGGGGGAGTTAATGTGCAATTTTTTGCTGTTTTTATAGAAGATATTTACAAACCTAATAGTTCACTAAAGCGAACCTTGCAGCTTATTGATTGCATTTATAGAGAAATAGAAAAAAACCAGAACGATATATCCTTAGTACTTAATTATAAACAAATCAAGGAAGTCACTGCAGCAGGCAAAATTGCAGCTATACTTTCCATCGAAGGCGGAGAGGCCTTAGAAGGTGATTTAGGAGTATTGAGGATGTTATATAAATTAGGAGTTAGGCTTTTGACTCTTACCTGGAATCAAAGAAATCAGATAGCTGACGGGGTCGGTGAATCTCGAACTGGCAGTAGCTTAACTGAATTCGGTTTGCAGGTAATAGAAGAGATGAATAAACTTGGAATGTTGATTGATGTTTCACATCTTTCAGAATCATGTTTTTGGGATGTTGTTAAGAGAAGCAAATTTCCCATTGTTGCTTCTCATTCCAATTGTTATTCTTTATGTCCCCATCTCCGAAATTTAAAGGATGAGCAAATCAAAACCATCGCTGAAAAAGGTGGAATAATTGGGGTTACCTTTGTACCAGACTTTTTAACCAATAAAAAAAGAGAAGCTACTATAGAGGACCTAGCAGGACATATTGATTATCTGGTAAAAATAGTTGGAATAGATTATGTAGGGTTGGGCTCTGATTTTGATGGAACTAAAGTACTTCCTTTGGGATTAGAAGGAGTTGATAAAGTTCCTAATATTACTGAAGAATTGCTTAATCGAGGTTATAAGAAAGAGGAAATAAAAAAGATATTAGGGGAGAATTGGTTAAGAGTATTTAAAAAGGTGGCAGGATAAAAATTGTCACGGGGACGGTTCTTTTGACAGCCCCTCTTGATTTTAAATGATTCTACAATTTTGAATTTTAATATACCTGTTTTTTCAAAGAGAAAAAAAATAGATTTAATTATTATTGAGTGACATGTTGACTTGTGATACACTAGTAAAGCATAAAATATTTGATAAAAGAATATTTTCCTTATCTTATGTATGAATATAATTTATCCATTAACGAGTGGGTTGCGGTTTTTAACTAAAATAAGTAAAATAGTATTGGTCAAAAAAGATAAAAATATGGCGCAATCGAATAGTGGTTAATTCAGCTGGCTCTCAATCAGCAAACGGGGGTTCAATTCCCCCTTGCGCCACCAAAATCGATTAAAATAATAATGCTAAAAAGAGCAGGTTTCCTGCTCTTTTTAGCATTATTACATAAAAAGGTTACATAAAAATGGTAAAAATAAATACAAAAATAATCAAAATTGAATCACTTGATATAGATATGAGCAAATTAAAGGAAGCCGGTCAGGCAATCAGGGGAGGGAAAATAGTAGCTTTTCCAACTGAAACAGTATACGGATTAGGTGCTGATGCCTTGAATGAAGAGGCGATAAAGAAGATATTTCTGGCAAAAAATAGACCTTTATACGATCCTTTGATCGTTCATATAAGTTGTTTGGATGAAATATTAGACTTGGTAGCAGAATTACCGGCGATAGCAATTGATTTGGCTCATAATTTTTGGCCAGGACCCTTGACAATGGTTATGAAAAAGAGCAAAAAAATATCTGACATAGTGACATCAGGATTAGACAGTGTAGCAATACGTGTACCAGGACATCCGGTGGCACAAGCTCTAATAAGGGAGGCCAAGACACCTATTGTGGCTCCTAGTGCTAATTTATTTACTCATGTTAGCCCTACAAATGCTAGACATGTTATAGACGATTTAAAGGGGAAGGTGGATATAATCATTGATAGTGGTGAAACCGCTGTAGGAGTTGAATCTACGGTAGTTGATGTCACGGAATTACCGTTAAGAATATTACGCTTAGGCGGTACTACTGTTGAAAGTATAAAAAAGGTAACATCCAAGATTGTCATTGCCAATGAAAATGATGATGTAAAGAAATCTCCGGGTATGTTAAAAAAACATTATGCACCAAAAGCAAGATTAATACTGGCAAAGGGAAAGAATGAAATAATGGTTAAAAATATATTGACTACTGCTTCAGGGTACAAAAAGGAAGGTCACAAAGTAGGAATTATTAGTAGCCAAGAGAATTCGGATAAATATGGCGATTTTTTAGTTAAAATTATAGGTAATGCAGGAGATTTAGAAACCTGTGCTCATAATTTATATGCCCAGCTCAGGTTATTGGATGAACAAAGATGTGATATTATTATTGCCGAGAATTTTGAAAACAAAGGGATGGGAAGGGCAATTATGGATCGTTTACGCAGAGCTTCTAGTTGATTCGTAGTCTGGAAGATATGTTTTAGTATCTTTAATTATTATTAATTAGTATAAATTGTTAAAATAGAAATGATATGTTATAATATATACAGTTGTTAGGACAAAAGAAATGCCCGAAAAAGATTTGGAAAAATATCAGATTATCTCGGTTAACCGTAAGGCAAGGCACGATTATCATATTCTAGAAACTTACGAAGCCGGTCTTATTTTAAAGGGAACTGAAGTTAAATCAATTAGAAATAATCAGGTTAGCATTAAAGAGAGCTATGCCCAATTTAAGGGCATGGAACTCTATATTGTTAATATGCATATTAGCCCCTATAAGTTTGGAAATCGATTTAATCTAGAGCCAAAAAGGGACAGAAAGCTTCTTCTACAAAAGAAGCAATTAGCCAAACTAAAAGGAAAAATTGAACAAAAGGGGTTTACGCTGATTCCTTTAAGGTTGTATTTCAAGAATGGGTTTGCCAAAATAGAGATTGGCCTGGCAAAAGGGAAAAAGCTTTTTGACAAAAGAAGAGATCTTACCCAGAAGGCAATACAGAGAGACACTGAGAGAGAATTAAAGTATAATAAATGGGGGCGATAGGTATCGACAGGGAAAGCAGAGGTAAGAAATGCGAGTCGAGGTTCCTTGTCCTCGTAAAAAACGGGGAAAAACATTAATTGCCAACGATAAAGAATTGGCTTTAGCAGCTTAAAAGCTGCTCGTCTATAAGGAGCTTGTGCCTGTAAGCTCTTTATGGGTGTAACACAAAGCAGGCTATCTGTATCATCTACTCCGAATGATACAGAGAAATATAGGAGTTAGCATCACCTAAATCCTGTCTATGGGAGTTAAGTGATGCGAATTATAAAGCATAGACTACGCTCGTAGTATTTCTTATTAATGGTTCTCTGGACGCGAGTTCGATTCTCGCCGCCTCCACCATAATTTAAAAACCCGAATATCAAATCGGGTTTTATTTTTAGAACAATTATTGTATATATTCTAGATATAAATATTATTTTTAACAAAATTTGCAACAAACCACTAGATGTAATTGATTATTAGATATTTATTTGATATAAAAGATATTAAGTAAATAGATTCTTAACAAACTATAAAATAGGAAGAAAAAAGATTGGATTTTGTCAAAGATAAACAAAGTAGATTCTTAATACAATTTGTAATCGGAATAGTCATTTTTTGCTATATTGCCAATCGTTTAGGATGGATTTTAATTTATTTTAGCCTGGCTTTGTTTTTGGCCTACTTTTTTGGTCCTCTCTATCGTTTCCTGGTTCGAAAAGTAACTTCAAAATCGATTGCGATTTTGCTGATTTTTGCAATTGTTATTGCTTCCGCTGTATTAGTTATATTTTTTCTAATTCCTAATACGATCAATGAATTAAAATTATTATATCGCGAAATTCCAGGCTTATTATCAGGATACCAAAATCTACTATTGTCTTTTGAACCCTTTTTTGAAAGGATTACCACAGACCCAAATAACTTAGAACTATTTTTACAAGATATTTTTTCGGAGATACAAAGAGGATTATTGATTTTTTCCAGAACAATAGTATTTGAGCTATCATCTTTTGTCACCAAGTTCGGTTTTGGAGTCATCATAGTTCCAATTATTCTTTATTATCTCTTAATGGATATTGATCTTTTTAAGGACAATCTATTGATTTTTGTGTCAGAGAAAAATAAGGATAATTTCCGTGAAATCGTAATTGAAATTGATAGAATATTGAGTAATTTTATTAGAGGCCGCCTTATTGTCTGTTTTATTGTAGGTACTTTAATAACTATTGGATTATATCTGCTAAATATTAAATTTTATCTTATAATTGGATTAGTTTCAGGCATACTTAATTTTATCCCATACCTTGGGCCAATTGTCGGATGGGTACTATCTCTGCTATTTGTTTTAGGGAAACCCTGGCCTGTTTTCATTTTCGTAACAGTCCTTTTTGTAGGTGTAAACCAGATCGAAGCCATTTGGTTAAATCCGAAAATACTTGGTAAGGAATTAGGGCTACACCCCCTTACAGTAATTTTCTCTATATTAGTTTTCGGAGGTCTTCTCGGTTTTTTGGGCATATTATTCGCAGTACCTCTTGCTGCTACCCTAAAAGTCATTATGTATCGATCTTTAGTCCAGGAGGATAAAAAAACTTGTTAGGCAAAAAAGGAATAACCAACTTCATTATTTTATTTTTAATTATGTCAATATTTATTTCAAACATTTTGGGTCTGGCACAACAAGAGAAAGTATCGGTATTTCTTGATGGCAATCAACTGAACACAGAAGTCCCTCCAGATATAAGTAATGGCCGGATATTTCTACCGGCACGGGATATTGTAGAAGCCCTGGGTGGAAGAATTACCTGGTTCCCGGCTCTGAAATTATTAAATATCATCATGAGCGATAGAGAAGTTAGCGTAGTGATGGATGTTCCCGAAGCTGAGGTTAATGGTAAGGATATAGCAATAGAAAATGCCCCAAGTATCATCCAAAACAGGGTTATGCTACCGTTAGAAGTTATCTCCTTGTTAGCTGATATAGAGGTAGACCTTGATAAGGAATCAAATCAACTTAATATTAATCGAAAAAGGCCACTTATTACTGGAATTAGAAATTATACTCATACTGATAAGACTCGTATTGTATTAGACTTATCAGAAAAAACTGCCTACAATGTTTTGACTTTAAGTGACCCGGAAAGAATTGTAATTGATGTAGATGCCTCTATCAGTCAATTGGAATCCGATCAAAAAGAGCTTTTGATAGATGATCTATTGGTAAACAGGGTTAGAACAGGTCAATTTAACCAGGATACTGTTCGGGTTGTAGCTGATCTAAAGAATATGAATGAATATGATGTTTTTGAATTATCTTCCCCTCAGCGTATTGTCCTGGACATCTATCTGTCTCAGGAGCAAGCAGATTCTGCAGCCGAATCTTCAGCCTCGCCTGTGGTTAGAGAAGAAACATTGCCAGAAACTGAAGCAGAAGCTGTTAAGACAAACGGTAAATATGTAGTTGTTATTGATCCTGGACATGGAGGTTCACAACCTGGAGCAATCGGGCCGAGTGGACTGAAAGAGAAAGATGTTGTATTGGATATAGCTCTAAGAATGAAAAAAATATTACAAAATGACGGATTTAGCATATATTTGACAAGAGAGAAAGATATTGATGTATCGCTAGAAAGTAGACCTTTAATTGCTTTACAAAAAGAAGCTGATGTATTTATTAGCATCCACATAAATTCCGTATTTCAAAAGGGTTCACCGACCGCCAGGGGGGTGGAAACCTATGTTTTGAGTTCACGTCATACCGATGCCTCTGCAAAAGATGTGGCTGATAGGGAAAATAGAGCTAGTAAATTCTATAATTCTGGGGATAATATACTAGATCAAATTCTTGGTGATTTAGCAGAAAGTGCCAGTATTAATTTTAGCATTGACTTGGCCGATATAGTGCAGAAAAGATTGGTCCAGCATACAGGATTAGGGAACAGAGGGGTAAAGCAGGCTCCATTTATCGTTTTGAAAGGGGTAAACATGGCAGCCATATTGGTTGAAGTTGGCTTTATTTGTAATCCGAATGAGGAAAAATTACTTAAGACAGCAGAATTTCGAGAAAAAATAGCTCAGGCACTTAGTCAATCAGTTAAAGATTACCTAAAGAATATGCCTGAGAACTACTAGATAGAGGGTTGAGATGGCAAGAAGAAAAAAGAAAAATAATTTATTTAAATCTATTTTTAATTTGATTATATTAATATTTTTATTATTTGTTATTGTATTCTTAGTACAAAAATTTATAATACCCCTATGGCAGGAGAAGCCAATTAGCGAAGGAGTTCGGGAAGAGATAGAAGAGGAAGAGCCAATCAGCGAAGTTGAAGAAGTTGAAATAACACTCTATTTTTCAGATGGAAATGCACAATACCTGATTCCGGAATCCAGAAAGATTAAACTGAAAGATTACCTCGCAAAGCAAGCAATTATTGAACTCATCAAAGGCCCGAAAAATGATAATCTTTATCCTACCATACCTCAAACTACCAGAGTTAATGCCTTATATGTTAGTGATAGGATTGCTTATATTGATTTTTCTTCTGAAATTATCGAAGACCATCCCGGAGGTAGCACAGGAGAATTGCTAACCATTTATTCTATAGTAATGACCCTGACATCTTTTCCTGATATTGATAAAGTGCAGTTTCTTGTCGATGGTAATAGCGGTGAAACTTTAGTCGGGCATGTAGATACTAGTGTTCCTTTGGAAAGAGACGAACAATGGCTAAAAAATTAATACTTATAAATAAAAAATCAAAAGAAAAAGCTAAAAAGTAGCAAAAAGTTAAACCTCTTTTAGGGGTTCTTTATACCACCTGCTATAAGGGTGCGATATTTACTGTTATGGATATAATATGGTAAAAAAAGAACGTTTAGATAAATTGTTAGTAGATAGAAAAATAATAGAATCCAGAGAAAAAGCAAAGAGATATGTTATGGCTAATAAAGTTCTTGTTAATGGTGAAAAGATAAATAAAGTAGGCACTAAATGTAATATTGACAGTGAGCTGATAATTGAGAAAGATGAAAATCAATACATAAGCAGGGGTGGTTTAAAACTGGAAAAAGCCCTAAAAGAATTTAATCTTTCAGTAAAGGATATGACGGTAATTGATGTTGGTGCTTCAACCGGGGGATTTACCGATTGCTTGCTACAACAAGGTGCTAAAAAGGTTTATTGTATTGATGTTGGCTATGGACAGCTTGACTGGACTCTGCGACATGATAATCGAATTGTCAATATGGAGAAAACAAATATAAGATATCTGGATGAGAATCAATTTGATTTTCAATTTGACTTGGCAACTATCGATGTTTCCTTTATTTCCTTAGAAAAAGTATTACCAGTAGTAAAAGAATTGTTAGGACCAGACGGGAAAGTTATTGCATTGGTAAAACCGCAATTTGAATCTGGAAGAGAAAATGTAAAAAAGGGTGGTATTGTCGATGACCCGAATGTTCATCAAAAAACAATAACCAGGTTAGTTAGTAATTTAAAAAGTGATTTTGATTTTATTGATATTACATTTTCGCCCATAAAAAATTCCCCGGGAAATATTGAATATTTAATTTATCTAATTAAAAATAGCGAAAAAAAGTCATCTATTGACCTAAATTTAATAAACAACAAGGTTGCCGAGGCACATCAATATTTTTTTAAAAAAAAATAATAATTATGGCTGCAATATCAACTCCTTTTCGGGAGTGTTTTCATTGTTTTTTTTAGATATTAATCACAATTTATATTTAATAATTATCATTTTTCTATTAGGGGGGCTCTTATCCCTCATTCTATATCTGAAAACAAGAGACTATATAAATAACAGAAAAGCCAAAAAGAGGTCAGTAACTAGTAAACGGGCAGAGAAAAAGGCCGAAAAATGGCTCAAGAGAAATGGTTTCCAGATTATTGAAAAACAACAAAGCAGACCTTTGGTTATACAAACTGGGGGAACAAGCCATCGTTATTTAATAAGAACCGATTTTTTGGTAAAAAAAGGTGGTCGAAAATATATTGTTGAAGTTAAGAGTGGTCGTAAAAACAGTTATATTACCAACAGGGATACCAGGAGACAACTGTTAGAGTATTATTTAGCTTACCGAACATATGGTATTATACTTTTTGATATGGAACATAAAAAATTTTCCGAGGTAAAATTCTTTATACCACATTTTCATTCCAAGTGGATTGAACATGCTATATTTTTTCTTTTAGGTGCCTTGTTGGCAATGTTGGCAGCGTATTTTATAAACTGAGGAGCAAGTAATGAAAATAAAAAAAGTTGGGTTAATAGTCAATGATGAAAAAGATAAGTTTCTAGAAATAACCCAAAAATTAATTGATTATTTAAGGGAAAGGAATATTGAAATCCTGGTTTTAAAGAAGATTGCAAAGCATCTTGATAACCCGGATAAAGTGAATATTTTATCATCGCCATATAAAAATGTAGATATGGTTTTTTCTCTAGGAGGTGACGGAACATTATTAAGAGCAGCCCGTTTAGTGGCAGTTAATGGGGTTCCTATATGCGGAATAAATCTGGGTGGATTGGGTTTTTTAACTCAGATAGGAGTACATGGATTAACTAAATATCTAAACTACATCTTGGAAGGTGCTTACACGATTGAAGAAAGAATGATGCTATCCGGACATATAATGAGAAAAGATGAAAATATAAAACAATTTTATTGTCTTAATGATATAGTAGTGGCAAAAAAATTGTTTGCCAGGCTAATTCATTTAGAAATTTATATAAATGAAGAATATGTAATTCATTATACTGCTGATGGATTGGTTATTTCGACCTCAACAGGGTCCACTGCTTATTCTCTTTCTGCCGGAGGACCAATCGTGTATCCTAGCATTAAAACAATGGTTATTACACCTATTTGTCCACACACACTTTCTGCCCGATCATTAGTTATTAATCATAAAGACATATTGAAAATTATTGTATTATCCAAAGCCAAGGATGTAATGTTAACAGTTGATGGCCAGCAAGGCTTTGATTTGGAAGAAAATGATGTCATTATAATTCAAGAATCAAAATATAAAACTAAACTGGTGACATTTCCGGAAAAAAGTTTCTATGGAGTTTTGAGAAAAAAGTTGAAATGGAGCGGAAGGGTTATCTCTTGAATTTTGATAAAAATTAGTAGTATAAAGATGATTGGTGGTGCCTACCCATGCTTATTTATCTAAAAATAAATAATCTTGCTCTAATTGATGAACTGAATATCGAATTTGAGAAAGGGCTCAATGTAATTACCGGGGAAACAGGGGCAGGGAAGTCCATCATTATCGAGGCTATAAATGTTATATTAGGAAGTACGGCTAATAGCAGTTTGATAAAAAGTAATGCAGAGTTCTTAGAAGTAGAGGCACTATTTAATCTAGAGTTATTACCTAAAAAACAATTAAAAACTCTCGAGGAAAATATTGATTCCCTGACAGAGGACCGGCAATTGGTAATCAGGAGGCAGATTCACCAAAAAAAGAAAAATAAATGTTGGATTAATAATCACTTGGTAACCTTATCTTCCCTTCAGGAAATTGGAAATCTTTTAATTGACTTGCACGGACAGCATAGCCATCAGTCTTTATTAAATCCTGAAAGCCATATTGGTTTTGTAGACAATCTAGGTGATCAGTCATTTTTTCAGAAGAAATTACAACTGCATAACATTTTCTCTCAGTGGCAGTCAAAAAATAATTTATTAAATCAACTTTTAAAAAATCGAGCGGAAAATTTATCAAAAAAAGACTATTTATTATTCCAGCTCCAGGAAATTGATAATGCAAAATTGAGAGAAAATGAGGACCGGGAACTGGAAGAAAAAATAAACATTATCCGCCATACCGTAAAAATAAAAGAAATAATGGAAATGGCTTCTCTTGCTCTGTATGAGGGAGGAGAAGAGGGAGAGCCTTCTTTGCGCGATACTATTGTTCGTTTGATTGGCCATTTTAACTCCATAGCAAATTTAGATAAAAAGATTGACTATATCAAAGAACAGCTGACAGAAACACAATTCAAAGTAGAAGATATTTCAGATCAAATTATTGAATATAAAGATAGCGTTGATTTTGATTCTCAACAATTACAGGAATTTGAAGATCGACTTAGTTTGATAAATCATCTTAAACAGAAATATGGTTCAAAGTTAACCGATATTTTATTTTACAGAGATGCATTGCAAAAACAGTTGAACAGTATTGAGGATAATCAGGAAAAGATTGAAACATTAACAATAGAAAAGGAAGAATATGAAAAAAAGTTAGCAGAGCTGTCTTTAGAATTAAGCAAACAGCGCAATCTTATTGCCAGGATGTTAGAAAAAGATATTATTAAAGAATTAAATGAATTAAATATGAAAAATTGTAATTTTAAAATTCAAATAAAGCAGAAAGAAGACAAGAACGGGATAAAAGTAAAAGATAAATTATTTAAGATTACATCTCGTGGAATTGACCTGATTGAGTTTTTTATTGCTTCTAATGCAGGCGAAAAAGAAAAACCACTTGCCGATATTATTTCCGGAGGCGAAGTTTCCAGAATAATGCTGGGACTCAAATCAATCTTAAGTAAAGCAGATAAAATACCCACAATGATATTTGATGAAATAGATAGCGGCGTAGGTGCTCGCTTAGGAGAGGTCATAGCCACTAAATTGTCAAAGATTTCCCATAATCATCAGGTCATTGCTGTTACACATTTACCTCAAATCGCTTGTAGGGCAAATCTACATCTTTATATCAGTAAATATGTTCATAATAATAAAACAGGTATTCAGTTAAAAAGACTAATCGGAGATGAACAACTGGAAGAAATAGCAAGGATGCTGGATGGTGAGCAGTATGGTTCAATCAGTGTTGAACATGCCAGAAAAATGCTTTTTGGAAAGGATTCTCTTAAAGATGAAAAGTAAAAATGGCGTGGTTAATAAAGAACTTCTACTGGTAATAAAGAAACAAAAAGAGATATTGAGCACTCTAAAGGCAATTATAAATTCTACCGATGATGCTATTTCAGTCGTTAACGAAAAAGGGATTCATACTTTAGTAAACGATGCCTATACTAGGCTAATCGGATTAACAGAGCAAGATGTGCTTGGTGAATCTTCTAATATCGATATAGCTGAGGGAGAGAGTATGCATATGAAGGTATTAAGAACCAAGCAGTCTGTACATGGTGTTAAAATGAAAGTTGGCCCTAACAAGAAAGAAGTTTTAGTAAATGTTTCTCCCGTAATTGTAGATGGAGAATTAAAAGGCAGTGTTGCAGTGATTCATGACTTATCGGAAATAAGAAATTTAACAGAAGAATTAAAGCTAGTAAAAAAAAGGGTGCGTCACTTGGAAGCAAAATATACCTTTGATGATATAGTTGGTAAAAGCAGGGCAATGATTATTGCTAAGGAACAGGCAATAAAAGCAGCCACTACGCCTGCCACAGTCCTATTACACGGTGAAAGCGGAACAGGGAAAGAGCTTTTTGCTCATGCCATTCATAATCATAGTGACAGAAAAAATAGGCAGTTTATAAGGGTTAACTGCTCTGCTTTGACGGAAACTCTTTTAGAGAGCGAGCTTTTTGGTTATGAAAGCGGAGCTTTTACCGGAGCGAGTAAAAAAGGTAGGAAGGGACTTTTTGAGGAAGCCGATCGGGGAACTATATTTTTGGATGAAATCGGGATGATGAGTATGAATTTACAGGCTAAATTATTAAGAGCATTACAGGAAAAAGAAATCGTTAGAGTTGGCGGAAACGAGCCTATCAATATAGATGTACGAATTATTTCAGCGACTAATATAAACCTGGAAAATGCTGTTAAAAATGGCCATTTTAGAGAAGACCTTTACTATAGGTTGTACGTCATTCCTATATTCATACCACCTTTAAGAAACAGAAAAGATGATATTGCGCCATTGGTAGCCAACATTATTAGAAAATGTAATCAGGAGTTTGGGCGGAACATCAAGGATGTATCACCGGAAGTTATAAAAATATTACTAAATTATTCCTGGCCGGGCAATATCCGGGAGTTAGAAAATGTTATCGAAAGAGCTGTTATTAACATGAAACTTAATGAAAGTATTCTAGGACCAAATCATATTCCTGAATTTATCAGTTTTACCAAACAGGAAACAAAATATGAAGAAAAACCGCTTGTTGAAAATGACTCACAATATATTGAAAAAGATAGTAAAATGGGATTAAAAGCCCTTAAAAGAGAAACTGAAAAAGGTGCAATAATAAAAATATTGAGATCATTCAATGGTGATTGTCGAAAAACTGCCAATTATTTGGGTATAAGTATTAGGACATTGTATTATAAGATGAAAAAATACCATATCAAAAAATTATATGAATTTAAATAAGATTAAGACAGTATTTAGTATATAGTATCGTGTATTGAGTCCAAGACAAGGGAAGAAAGGCAGAAGAAATAAGATAACATCAGAATGAAAAAAATGATATTGCAATGAATGCAGGTATTTGCAAAATAATGCATAATATTACAAAAGATGTGCTTAACAGCCAAGTATCCCATTTGATTGACGAAAACTACAGAACCAGTACAGAAAATAAAAAAGCATAATAAAAATCAATAAAGAATTATCATAAAGACCTTCTTAATAAAGTGAGGTCTTTTTTTGTTTCGTCATTTTCAGTTATTGATTTTATGGCACAAAAAATGCTTATATAAATATTATTAGATAAACAAGGTAAGGAGGTAACTATGAATAAGGGAGAAAAGGGATATAAAGTATTAGTCATCAACCCTGGTTCTACATCTACAGCTATAGCGGTTTATGAAGACGAAAAGGAAGTTTTTTTTGAAACAGTACGTCATAGTGCAGAAGAACTTAAAAAATATAAGCATCTAATTGAACAAAATAAATTTAGAGAAGCTGTTATCCTCCGTCTTTTGGATGAAAATAAAATAAATATTGAGGATTTTGATGTTATTGTTGGGCGAGGAGGAGTTCTAAGTCCTATACAGAGTGGAACATATAAAATAAACCAACTTATGCTTGATGAGCTTCGAGAAAGACCACGGATAGAGCATGCCTCGAATCTAGGAGCACAAATTGCTTATGAGCTCGCTCAAAAAATCAATGTACCTTCATTTATAGTTGATCCTGTAGCGGTAGATGAACTTGAACCCATAGCAAGGATTTCTGGAATGCCGGAAATCGAAAGAGAAAGTCTGTCACATGCATTGAGTGTCAAGGCTGCTGCTAAGAGACTGGCTAAAGAGATTGGAAAACCTTATGAAAGCTTAAACCTAATAGTGGTTCATTTAGGAGGAGGAATCACGGTAAGCGCTCATCAGAATGGGGAAATGGTAGATGTAAATAATGCTAGTGGCGAAGGGCCATTTTCGTCTGAGCGTACTGGTAGTTTGCCAATACAGGCACTTATTAATATATGTTATTCAGGACGGTATTCATTAAAAGAAATGCATAAAAAGATTATGGGAGGTGGAGGTATTGTAGCTTATCTTGGTACTAATAATACATTGGAAGTAGAGAAAGCAATATCAGAAGGTGATAAAAAAGCTGAACTAATCTATAAGGCAATGGCCTACCAAATTGCCAAATGTATTGGAGAAATGGCAACTGTTCTTAAAGGAAAAGTTGATTATATTGTAATAACCGGAAATGGAGCAGGTGATAAGGGTGCACTGGGTAAAACTTTCGTTGATTGGATAAAAGAAAGAGTTGAATTTATTGCAACCATAATAACCTATCCGGGTAGCGAAGAAATGAAGGCATTGGCTTTGGGTGCTATTCGAGTACTTACCGGAGAAGAAAATGCTAAAGAATACAATGTTTAGAATTATCTATTAAAAGACAAGCTATCTTTTTTAAGTATACAGGTGAGGTGAATGTAAATGTTAAAAACCTTTGACGAAGTTATGGAGAGAGCCCGTCAATATGGACCCAAAAGATTATCTGTTGCAGTTTCACAAGCCGAGGATGTTATGACAGCAGTAGAAAAGGCCAGGCAGGAAGGTTTGATTAATGGCATCCTGGTTGGAGATAAAGAAGAGACTATTTTGGTATGCAAAAAATTAAATATTGATACCAAAAATTATGAATTTATTAACAAAAAAGATAAGACCGAATCAGCTAGGGCCGCAGTTAAACTTGTTAGTGAAAAGAAGGCAGACTTATTAATGAAAGGAATGCTGGGAACTGCCCGAATATTAAAGGCAGTTTTAGACAAAGAAATTGGACTAAGGACACAACGTTTATTGAGTCACGCTTATGTCCTAAAATTAAAAAATTATGACAGGCTTCTTACTATGACTGACGGGGCAATGAATATCGCACCAAATTTAGAGCAAAAAGCCCAAATTCTTCAAAATGTTATTGAATTTTGTCATTCCCTGGAAATCAAAGAACCAAAAATAGCGATTTTAGCAGCAGTTGAATTGGTTAATCCTGCTATGCAGGCTACCATTGATGCAGCCTGTTTATCGAAGATGGTTGAGAGAGGCCAGATTACCGGTGGTATTGTGGATGGACCTTTGGCCTTCGATAATGCCATATCCAAAAAAGCAGCCTTGCACAAAGGCATTCAAACTCAGATAAGCGGCCAGGTGGACGCTGTTTTGGTTCCAGAAATTGAATCCGGAAATATCTTTGCCAAAAGTTTGGTCTATTTAGCTGATGCTGAACCGGCAGGAGTATTATTGGGAACCACTTCGCCAGTAGTTCTTGTTTCGCGCTCTGATAGCGCTATATCCAAGGTAAGATCTATTGCTCTGGGAATTTTAATGAGTATGTGTAAGAATGGCTGAAAATATTGATATAGGGAGGAGATATTTTGAATAATAATTATTATATACTGGTAATAAACCCAGGCTCAACCTCCACGAAATTATCGTTTTTTAAAAACGAAGAAATACTATTTCAGGAAACAATTTCTCATTCCAATCAATCTCTATCTTCATTTAAGAATATTATTGGGCAATACGAATTTAGATTAAATGTTATACTTGATTTTTTAAAAAAACAAAAGATTGACCTGGGTAGCATCAATGCTGTTGTAGGCAGAGGGGGTTTACTAAAGCCTTTAAAAAGCGGAACATATCGGGTTAATCAAAAGATGTTGAGTCATCTTAAAAAAGGAATATATGGTGAACATGCCTCAAATTTAGGCGCCGTTTTAGCCTATAAAATTGCTCAGAAAAAATCTATTCCGGCTTATATTGTTGATCCGGTAGTTGTTGATGAAATGGAAGATATTGCCCGAATATCAGGAATTCCGGAGTTACCAAGAAAAAGTATTTTTCATGCCTTAAATCAAAAGGCAGTTGCCCGTAAGGCTGCACAAGATTTGGGAAGAACATATCAGGATTCCAACCTAATCGTGGTACATATGGGAGGTGGAATATCTGTTGGGGTTCATAGTAAAGGAAAGGTAATTGATGTAAATAATGCATTAAATGGTGAGGGACCTCTTTCACCGGAAAGAAGTGGTACGGTACCGGTAGGAGACCTGACAAAATTGTGTTTTTCCGGAAAATATAGCCAAAATGATGTTATGACAATGATTAAGGGGAAAGGAGGATTAGTTGCCTATCTAAATACCAATAATGTTGAAAAGGTACTGAACAAAATCGAGAAAGGTGATAATAAATCAAAATTAATATTAGAGGCAATGGCCTACCAGATTGCCAAAGAAATTGGAGAAGGAGCAACTGTTCTCAAAGGAAATGTCGATGCAATTGTTTTGACCGGTGGTATCTCTCATTCCAATAAATTTATCGAAATGATAAAAGACAGAGTTAGTTTCATTTCATTGGTCATGGTTTACCCTGGCGAAGAAGAAATGCTTTCATTATGTCAGGGAGCCCTTAGGGTTCTTTTGGGAGAGGAGGAGGAAAAAGTCTATTGAAGGATGATATTGTTATTTATACAGGAAGCTTCGGTAGTGGGAAGACAGAGTTAGCCATAAATCAATCTATAAAAGCAATACAGAAAAAAGAAAAGGTTGTAATTGTAGATTTAGATATTGTAAATCCCTATTTCCGTTCTAGAGAAATGAGAGAAAAACTAAAAGAACTGGGAATTAAAGTAATTGCACCACCGGGAAAATTTGCTATGGCTGATATACCTTTAATTTCTCCAGAGATAAAAGGAACAATGCAGGATTCCCGCCGATTATTATTACTTGATGTGGGCGGAGATGATGTTGGTGCTAAATCATTGGCCAGCTTTTACCCTGTCTTAAAAGATACTGGTTATCAGATGAATTTAATTATTAATCCCTATCGGCCTTTTACAAAAAACAGTGATGAGATTCTAGCGATGCTACGGGAGATTGAAATTTCCTCTCGCTTGAAAATTAATGGATTAATAAGTAACCCAAATCTGGGCTCACAGACAGATTTGAAATTGATTATTCAAGGACACAAAATTGTAAAAGATGTATCAAAACAAATAAACTTACCTGTCAAATATTTAGCTATTGAGCAAACGATAGCTAAGAAAATTGATAAACATCAATTTGAAGATCCTATTTTTGCATTACAGCGATATATGAAATTACCTTGGGACTAAAAATTAATAGAGAATATTGTTAAAACTAAAAATATTAATAAGGAGGTTTTCTATGGCAAAAGTTGTGATTGACCGTGAAAAGTGCAAGGGTTGTGAATTATGTACACTGGTATGTCCCCAGAATATTTTAGTTATGTCCAAGTCTTTTAATAAAAAAAGCTATCATCCGGTTGAGCAGATAAATCCGGAGAAATGTACCGGGTGTGCCTTTTGTGCTATGACTTGCCCGGATGTGGCTATCGAGGTTTATAAGTAATGGAAAAATATTTTTGGACTTTAAGAAAATAAGGAGGATTATCAATGGCAGAAAAAGTATTAATGAAAGGTAATGAGGCAATCGGTGAAGCTGCAATTCATGCCGGCTGTCGTTATTATTTTGGCTATCCCATAACTCCTCAGAGTGAGTTAACGGCATATATGGCAAAAAGGTTACTAAAAATAGAAGGGGCTGGTTTTATTCAGGCGGAAAGTGAAATTGCGGCTATTAATATGGTTTATGGTACAGCGGCAACAGGTGAAAGAGTAATGACTTCATCATCCAGTCCGGGAATCAGCCTTAAACAGGAGGGAATATCCTATATTGCCTGTGCTGAGTTGCCATGCGTGGTTGTTAATATGCAAAGAGGTGGCCCTGGTTTGGGTTCGATTCAACCTGCCCAGCAAGATTATTTTCAAGCTACCAAAGGTGGAGGCCATGGTGACTATCACTTAATTGTCCTGGCACCTTCCTCAGTACAGGAATTGGTTGATTTAACTATTAAAGCATTTGATCTGGCAGATAAATATAGGAATCCCGCCATGGTATTAGGAGATGGATTGTTAGGACAAATGATGGAGCCTGTTGAATTTAGGGATATAAAGGCAAAGATCCCATCAAAAGAAGACTGGGCTTTGGGTTCCTGCAAAGGTAGGGAAGCAAGGAAAGTAGTTCCCTTTAACCTGGATCCCTATGAGCTGGAAAAATTGGTTAATAAAATTGGTAAAAAGTATGAAGAAATGCAAGATGAGGTTGAATACGAGTTGATAAATATGGATAACCCGGATATAGTTATTGTTGCCTATGGCACAGTAGCCAGGGTTGCCAAAACAACTATTCAAAAGGCCAAACAAGAAGGAATCAACATAGGATTGATAAGGCCAATAACACTATATCCATTTCCTTATAAGATTATTAGACAGTATGCTGATAAGGTAAAACACATACTGGTAAGTGAAATGAGCTTAGGACAAATGATTGAAGACGTAAAACTGGCTGTGGAAGGTAAAACAAAAGTAAGCTTTTATGGTAGGGTAGGCGGTGTTGTGATATCTCCAACTGAGATATTAAAAGAAGTTAAAAAAATACTGAAGTAAAAAAATAAGCATTTTCTCAAGTTATGAAAATTTCTGTGGATGAAAAAATTTGGAGGTGAAAAGAGTTTTATGAATAAAGTGTTTTCCAAACCAAAATCTTTAGTTGATATACCTTTTACTTATTGTCCGGGTTGCCATCATGGCATTATTCATCGGTTAATTGCTGAGGTAATGGATGAATTAGATATTAGAGAAGATACCATTGGTATTGCTCCGGTAGGCTGCTCTGTGTTTGCCTATTTATTTTTCGATTGTGATATGATTTGTGCAGCACACGGTAGGGCGCCCGCAACTGCAACCGGTATTAAGAGAGCTAAACCTAATAATATTGTTTTTTCTTATCAGGGCGACGGTGATTTAGCATCTATCGGGACAGCCGAAATAATACATGCTGCCAATAGAGGTGAAAAAATTACGGTTATATTTGTCAATAATGCGATCTATGGAATGACCGGCGGACAAATGGCTCCCACTACCTTAGAGGGACAAATTACCCAGACTTCGCCCTATGGCCGTGACTCAAAAACTATGGGAATGCCCATTCGAATGTGTGAATTGCTTTCTACTTTGCAATCTCCCAGTTATATTTCCAGGGTAGCTTTAACCAAGCCGGCTTATATCATAAAGGCAAAAAAAGCAATCAAAAAAGCTTTCCAATTTCAGATAGATGGCAAAGGCTTTTCGTTGGTAGAGGTATTGTCCACATGTCCGACCAATTGGGGATTAAGCCCCCAAGAAGCCAATCAATGGTTGGACAAGAACATGATACCCTATTATCCGTTAGGAGAGTTTAAAAATACAGAGGAGGTATCCTAGATGTTAGATGAAATTATAATTGCCGGATTTGGCGGTCAGGGTGTTCTTCTAATGGGCCGTCTTATTGCCTATGCAGGAATGTTGGAAGGTAAGAAAGTAGCCTGGATGCCCTCCTATGGACCGGAAATGCGTGGCGGTACGGCTAACTGTACGGTTATTGTTTCTTCTGATGAAGTAGCATCACCGGTAGTTCCCAATCCCATGACTTTAATTGCTATGAATAAACCTTCTTTGGATAAATTTGAACCTGAGGTTGAAAAAGGTGGTACAATCATATTAAATGAATCATTGATATCCCAGGATGTTAAACGTAGTGATGTAGAGGTATTCAAGGTTCCTGCTAATGAGATTGCCAATGAATTGGGAAATCTAAGAGTAGCCAACATGGTTGCCCTTGGCACCTATATAGCGGCAAGGAAAAGTGTAAACAAAGAAACAATATTCCGGGCATTAGAGGAAACTTTGGGAAAAAAATCAGAGAAATTAGTTGAATTAAACAAAAAAGCAATAGAAAAAGGAGAAAAAATCGTTACTCGGTAATAAGCAAAAGTAAGTTTTACGCTTATTGTAAAGATTTAAATACGCAATGAAAAAAGATTATCTGAGGGAAACGACGACAAAGTCTGAAAAAATCTATAGTGGGAGAGTAGTTAATCTTAGAAAGGATGAAGTTACTCTCCCAAATGGGAGAAAATCTAGCCGGGAGATTATAGAACATCCCGGAGCCGTTGTTATGCTAGCTGAGAATAGACAGAAACAACTTATTATGGTCAGGCAATTTAGAAAAGCAATTGAAGATGTCTTGTTAGAACTTCCAGCGGGAACACTTGAGCCTAATGAGGAAATAATTGACTGTGCCAAACGTGAATTGGAAGAAGAAACTGGTTTTCAAGCCCGAAATTGGGAAAAGATATTTGATTTCTATTCAGCTCCCGGTTTTTGTAATGAAAAACTGACCCTGTTTTTTGCCTGGGACTTAACAAAGACCAAAACTAATACCGATCATGATGAATTTATTGAAGTAGTAGAGTATGATAAAAAGGGTGTTATCTCACTGTTAACCGATAACAAGATAAGTGATGCTAAAACTTTGATTGGAATACTATGGTGGCTGAATAGATGAACAAAAAACACGAGCAAAATCAATATTTCGTAGACCTTCACGTCCACATTGGACGGGATAATAATGGTTTACCTGTTAAGATAACTGCCTCGAGAAAGTTAACGTTTGCCAATATTGCCAAAGAGTGCCTGAACCGAAAAGGCATAGATATAGTAGGGATTGTAGATTGTGCCTCTCCGCGAGTTATTGAAGACATTGGCACATTACTGAGTAGCGGAGAAATGAGGGAATTAAAGGATGGTGGATTACGTTACCGCGATACTGTTACGGTTATATTAGAGTCAGAAATTGAAACCAGGGAAAAAAACGGGAGACTGTCTCACCAAATAGCTTTTTTCCCATATTTTGCTGATATTAGGGAATTTAGCAAAAAGATGAAAGGTGTAGTGACTAATCTTAATTTAAGTTCTCAGAACAGTGGAATAACTGCCCAGGAATTTTTTAATATAGTTAATAGTTTGGGAGGTATTGTTATCCCGGCACATATTTTTACACCTCACAAGAGTGTTTATGGTAGTTGTGTTGCCCATTTAAATGAGATGTTCACACCAGCTACAATTAAGAAAATTCCTGCTGTTGAGTTAGGACTAAGCGCGGATACATTTTTAGCGGACCATTTAAAAGATTTAGCCGATTTTACTTTTTTAACTAACTCTGATGCCCATTCGCTTCCCAAAATAGCTCGGGAATATAATGTAATTAGCATGGAAAAGCCTACTTTTAAAGAATTGTTAATGGCTTTGAGAAGAGAGTCTGCTAGAAGAGTAATTAAGAATTACGGTCTTGATCCAAAATTAGGAAAATATCATCGAACTTATTGTGAGGAGTGTAATAATATGGCCACTGGTCTTCCTCCTGTATTTCAATGTGAAAAATGTGGCAGCAAGAAGGTCACTAAGGGAGTGTTGGATAGAATTATTGAGATATCTGACGGGCGAGATGCAATTTCACCTGTTCACCGCCCTCCTTATTGTCATCAAGTTGCACTGGATTTTGTTCCGGGTGTTGGTAAAAAGACATTGGATAAATTATTTGGCTATTTTGGCACAGAAATGAATATTTTACATAAGGCTTCCTATCAGGAAATAAGCCAGGTAGTGGGTTTTAAAATTGCCAAAGATATTATCGCAGCCAGAGAGGGAAAGTTATCATTAGTAGCTGGCGGTGGTGGAAAATACGGTAGAGTAGACAGAGCATTGGAAGACAACAAGGTTTATGAATCACTTTTTTGATTTTTTTCATAATTTATTTAACCATGAAAAACCACCTTCTTAGAAGGGTGGTAATGGTTAAATAAAGGTTTTACCATAAAAATATCAAGATAATCCATATGATTATTGTTCATCTGAAATCTTAAAGAGTACTATTACTTGTAAATATTCAGTTAAAATAGTAGAAAAAAGGTTAACTAAAACTAAACAGAGAATCACCCACTTTTAGGGGTTCTTAAAGCCACCTGCTTTGCGGGTGCGATATTTATTGTATTATTTAAATTCGTAAAAATAAAGATCATTCCTGTCGGATTGCAAATAAGCGTTCTGATGTGAATGATTTTTTTAAAAATATAAAATAAAAAAAGGATATTGTGGTTACTCTGTTGAAAATAAGTATAACAGAGATTAAAAGCTTTAGGTAAAAAATTTTACCATACAGACCATAGATATACTACCTGAAATATTTTATCCGAGGCCCAAAAAAAATCAATATTGGATGTCGCCCGCTTTGGGGGATTGGTATTTGCGAATTCTGAAAATCATTAGGTACTTCATTTAAAAAACAAAAGGAGTTTGTCTGTAGTGAGATATTCCCAGGATATATTAGATGAAATTAGAAATAGATTGGATATCGTTGAGGTAATTACAGAATACGTTCCCTTAAAACAGAGCGGAAAGGGACATAAGGGATTATGTCCCTTTCATCAAGAAAAGACACCTTCTTTTATGGTAGACAGTGAGAGACAAATATTCCATTGTTTTGGGTGTGGAGAAGGTGGAAATATTTTTAGTTTTATTATGAAGATTGAGAAAGTAAATTTTCCGGAAGCAGTAAAGATACTCGCTGAAAAAGCAGGTGTGCAGTTGCCTACTGGGAAAAACCAGGATGATCAAGTTTACCGTGAAAGGGATTTTATACTCCGTTTAAATGAAATTGCAGCAAGTTATTATCAAAAAAATTTATTTCAGGAACAGGGGAAAGATGCCTTTCAATATTTGGCAAAGCGTCACTTTACAAAAGAAACAATCCAAAAATATCATCTTGGCTATGCATTATCCGGATACGAACATCTTATTCGCTTGTTATTAGCAAAAAAAGTTAAAGTATCAGATTTGATTAAGGCAGGGTTGGCAGTAAAAAGTAAGAAAAGTGGTAATGTAATTGATTATTTCAGAAATAGAATCATCTTTCCAATTATGAATTTACAGGGAAGGATTATTGCCTTTGGAGGCAGGGTACTGGATGATAAATTACCAAAATACATTAATTCTCCCGAAACCCCTGTTTACAGTAAAGGAAAACATTTATACGGTTTGTTTCAGGCCAAAAAGGACATTCGGCAAAAAAATCAGATTATTATTATGGAAGGATATACTGATGTATTAATGGCTCATCAATATGGATTCGAAAATGCTGTCGCATCATTGGGGACCGCCCTAACAACCCAGCAAATCGATTTAATTAAAAGATATGCCGATGAGGTTATAATCGCTTTTGATTCTGATACAGCTGGCAAAAATGCTACCTTAAGAAGCCTTAATTTAGTAAAAAAGGCAGGAGTGAAAATCAGAATTATTTCTTTGCCCGCAGATAGCGATCCAGCCGATGTTTTATTAAAAAAAGGAGATAAATATTTTAGCAATCTCATTAAAAAAGCCTTACCTTTAATTGATTATAAATTAGAGGTTTTAATGAAGCAATACAATCCCGAAACCAGTGAGGGAAAAGTAGCGATTGTGCGGGAACTTTTTCAGGATCTAAACGGCATTAATAGTCAGTTGGAATTACAGGCAGAAGTAAAGAAAATTGCCGAGAAGTTAGATCTCGAGGAAGAAAGCATGCTTAAAGATCTAAGCCGCTTCCGAAAGGGTAATAGGACATTGCCAAATATCTCGGCTAAAAATGTTGCCGAAGAAACACATGTAAATGCAGAAAAGATATTAATCGGTAACATATTGCAAAATAGAGAAAATATCAAAAAAATTTTTTCCGAATTAGAAGTTGATTATTTTACAGTTAAGGAACATCGGGAAATATTATCTGTAATTAAGGATTTTTATGAAAAAGGAGAAAAAATAGATATTCAGAAAATAATGGATAAGCTTGTTAATCAAAAAGAAATAAATTTACTCTCACAGATAATGATGAAAGATGTAGTTTCTTTGGATAAAGAAAGTTTCGAACGTTCTATCAATGCGATTAAGAAGCATAGACTTCAGCTAGAGTTAAAAAAAGTAAGTAGTAAAATAAAAGAAGAGGAAACTATAAAAAACCAGGTTACACCGGAACTTTTACAAGATTATCAGAATATTTTGCATAAAATAAAAACAATTGTATAATTGTATTTTGGATATAAGCAAAGTATTTAATTTGTATATAAAGAGGGGCTGTTTTGTATGGCAAAGAAAAAGAAAATAGAGGGTTTGATTGAGAAAGGGAAACAAAAGAACTATCTTACATTTCAGGAAATAGAAAATTATCTGGAGGATGAAATACTTAATATCAATAAGATTGAGGACCTGTATGACGCCCTTAACAGATCTGGAGTTGATGTAATTGATGAGGAAGAAAAGGAAGAAGAAGATGCAGTTGAGCCAAAAGGTAAAGCAAAGAAAACAGGGATAGATGTTATTTCTAAAAAAGATTTGCCAACAGAAATAGTTATTGGCAAAGGCTTTGAATTAGATGATCCGGTAAAGATGTATTTGAAAGAGATTGGACAAATAAGATTATTAACTGCGGATGAAGAAATAGATTTGGCCAAGCGTATGGAAGCAGGGGATTTAGAGGCAAAAAGAATTTTAGTGCAATCAAATTTAAGATTAGTTGTTAGTATTGCAAAACGGTATGTAGGGAGAGGAATGCTTTTTTTGGATTTAATCCAGGAAGGAAATATGGGCTTAATCCGTGCGGTAGAAAAGTTTGACTATCGACGGGGATATAAGTTCAGTACTTATGCTACCTGGTGGATACGACAGGCAATTACCCGTGCCATTGCCGATCAGGCCAGAACGATTCGAGTCCCGGTTCATATGGTTGAAACAATCAACAAATTAGTGCGGGTATCGAGATATCTATTACAAGAGCTCGGCAGAGACCCAACTATTGAAGAAATTGCTGAAAGAATGGAACTTCCTGTGGAAAAGATAAAGGGAATCATTAAAACAGCACAGGAACCTGTTTCTCTGGAAAGCCCAATTGGCAAAGAAGACGACAGTCATCTGGGGGATTTTATAGAAGATGAAGATTCACCCGCACCTCCCAAGATAGCTTCTCATACTTTATTGAAAGAGCAACTTGATGGAGTATTAAAAACTTTAACACAACGAGAGAAACGTGTCCTGGAATTGAGATTTGGGATTACCGATGGACATCCGCATACTCTCGAAGAAGTTGGTAGGGAATTTGGTGTTACCAGGGAGAGAATTAGACAAATTGAAGCCAAGGCACTTAGAAAATTAAGACATCCAAGTCGCAGCAAAAAACTGCGGGATTATCTCGATTAGATTATTGAAATATTTAAAAAATAAATATTTCCTTTGATAAAAGCTGATAAGTAATAAAAAATCTATGATTTTTGTTGACCTTTTCAGTATTTTAGATTATAATAAACTTTGCGTTATTCCTCGGTAGCTCAACGGTGGAGCATCCGGCTGTTAACCGGAGGGTTGTAGGTTCGAATCCTACCCGGGGAGCCAGACATTCCAGTAGGCAGAACTCTAACCATGGGTTCTGCCTTTTTTGATTCTAAGGGAAGGGTATATTCTACCTGCATTTCGTGGTTTTTAATTGTAATTTTTTTGATAAAAAGGTTAACAAACGTAGAAATTGAGGGGTCAAATCTTTATTATTGACAGATATAAACAGGGGATATATTTCTTCGTTTGAAGGTAATTTTTTAG
>CAZAJW010000321.1:0-2939 GCA_964485485.1 uncultured Atribacterota bacterium
TTGATAAAAATGAGCTGATAGCAAAAGACCAGGTGGCATTCACGAAAAAAGATGAAAGTTATACCTGCCAGGCTTTAAATTATAATTGGGATACTGATAAAATCATCATGGATGAACTATCAGGCGAAGCTACCGGAGAAAAAATAAGAGGAAAAGTATATTACCAGGGAGAGAAATTAGAAAACTTTCCTGAAACAGTTGAAATTGATAGTGCCAACTTTACTACCTGTGATTTAGAAAAACCCCATTGGCATATCAGGGCAGAAAAAATTACTATCTACCCTGACGATAAAATCATTGCCAAAAAAGTTTCCTGGTATGAAGGAGAAAAGAAATTATTTTCATTGCCCTCTTTTATGATTTTTCTGAGAGGCAAAAATCAATTTCCCTATTGGCCGGACATAGGGAAAAGCAATAGTGAGGGCTGGTTCTTTAAAAATCAATTTAATTATGTAGAGGATGAAACTTCTTATGGCACGATGTACCTGGATTGGATGGAGAAAAAAGGATTGGGAACAGGTATTGAACATACCTTTGAGCTGGGAGAAGAAAGAGTCGATGATGGTGAATTGGTATTGTACCTCTATGGTTTAAAAAGAAAAAATACCAGCATCTATGATCTGGATGCCAGAATTAACTACTGGCAAAACTTTGAAAATAACTTACGATTAAAGGCTAATTTGAATTACGACGGTACTCTATATCCAAATTCCAATTCCCAAAATTCAACGCATATTCTTAAACCGGATTTTTATCTCTATAAGAAATGGGAAGATGCCCTCTTGACTTTAACTGGGAAATACAATTTTAATTTTAGTAACACAACAACTAGCAACGGAAATATTAGACTTTCCTATGACCATACTCTAACGGATAAATTGAAATCTTATTTTGATTTATTATACACCTCTAAAGATTCAGGGAATCAATTAATTGACCAACAATTGCGCCCTGAATGGTTAATAAGGTATAGCGGCCAAGGTTATACCTTAAACTTGGCTACCGAAAAACTTATTGACCTGGATGGAGAAGGCACTTCATCTACTCTTGATAAGCTACCTGAACTTACCTTTAAAAAAAGTAGTGCTAAAATAAAAGATACCGAAATAAACTATAGTATTGAAGCCTCTGTAGGTAGATACTATGAAAGTGCAACAGACCAGGAAAATGTGCGGGGAGAGTATATCATTAATGTTAATCGCCCATTTAATATAAATGACAATATAAAACTGACTGCTTCCGGTTTATATCGACAGAACGTCTATCTAACTGGAGAAGCTCGTTATATGGTTGGTGGAAAATTGGATTTAAGGGTAGGTTATCAGCCTGAATTTTATGGAAACTTCTCTTATAATTACTATATGTCTGAAGGGCCTACACCTTTTAACTTTGATACATTAAGCTCCTTATCCGAATCAGCTAATGCTAGTATAGTTTTAAAACCAAGGGATAATTTACAGATTAATTTATCCACTAATTATAATTTTGTAAGTGAATCTTTCGGGAATTTGGGAGCAAAAATACAGTGGAAGCCTAAGGGGGAACATGATATTTATTTAAGTTCCTATTATGATTTAAACAATATGCAATGGAATAAACGTATTGATACCAGAATGTCTTTAAAACTAAGTGATGATTGGAAATTAAGCTATAGTGGTTCTATATATTTTGATGATTTTGATATTAAAAACAGTGTAATCAGTGTAGTCAGAGACTTGCACTGCCGTGAAATTAGCATCAATTACAAGCAATCTACTCAGGCTATCTGGTTAGATTTCAAGATTAAAGCCTTCCCTACCGAATCCATCACCATCGGCGGATAATAATTGTCACAGGGACGGTTCTTTTGACACTCTTCTAACAGTTTCTCTATTTAATCCGATTATCTCTGAAATATTTCTCCTCGATATATTGGAATTACTAACTAGTGTTCTTATTAAATCATTTCGTTGTTTTACATATTTCTTTTTGCATAAATCATCTTTTATCATGGAATTCTTGTTGAGAAACTTATTTAAAAATTGTTCAACATTGTCCTTATTTATATTTCTTCCTTGATTAATATCTAAAAATTCTCTTTTTTCTACTTTATTACTAAACTTTTTAAATATTTTGACTGATTCTTCAATATCAAGTGAAAACATTTTTAAAACTTCTGATACACCTGTTAATTTATTATCTATGTCCGGGGAAACATACCACTTATAGCTACTCCAAGGGTAATTTTCTTTGTTCATAATCCCTGCTTTTTCTGGATTATTATGAACATATCTAATTGCTGACAGTAAATATGAATCATCTTTAATTGCTTCACTTTTAAAACGATCTTGAAATACATGACCTACCCTATCGTATTTCGCATTAAAATAAAAAGCATAACTGATAGTAATCCTTTTCATAAACTTGGATATCGATTCCTTTTCTTCTTTTACTATTAGATGTGCATGATTACTCATAATACAAAAAGCGTAAATAGCAAATAGGCCTTCAATTCTTTTTTGAATAATAGTCTTTATAAATTTTCTTTTATCCTGGCTATCAATAAAAATATCCTGTTTTGCGTTACCTCTAACCATGATGTGATATATTCCAATATCATCGTACTTTCTTGGCAATCTAGGCATAATTTAATTATATCTTCCTCTACCTCTACTAGAATATTTATCATTAATGTACTACACTATAAAAATAGTGTCAAAAGAACCGTCCCCGTGACAATGTTAGGGTACAATAATTGTGGTAGTTACTTGAATAATATCAAAATCAGCGCCGCCGGTAGAATCTTGCGAAAAATCGCTAACTATATTATTGTACGGCACAAAGCTAGTATCACCAATAGTTAGACTAAGGGCATCATTCATATAATCGTAAGTTTCCTCATCCTTATCAGTTGTGATAACATTCATAAAAATCTCTTCCGGATTACCTAATTTTGCGAG